>JADGMZ010000087.1 GCA_015234495.1 Brevundimonas sp.
GCCGCCGTTCTGGTCGGCGGCGACGGCGCCGGCGGCCTGGCGCGCGGGGGTCAGGGCCCAGGCCCGGACCTCGTCGCCGTCCCTCAGATAGACATAGCGGGTCGGAAACCACCGACCCATCAGAGACCTTCCGCCAGTCGTCTGGTTCGTCATTACGCTACGCCCCCACGTACGGGGCAGGGTTATGCGCCACCTTTCGGGCTGGGGACAAGTCTGTTTACGGTCTGTTAACCATCCTCGACGGCGTTCAGTTGAATATGGCGGGTATTCGCAGTCATTCTTCGCCTGAGAGGCGTATCCGCGAATCTGTCCGACCGGCTGTCACATCTCAGAGCGACCCGGAGTCGTCCGGATTCAGAGCGAACGGACGGCGTCCAAGACTTCAACGGCGTGTCCCTTAACCCGAACCTTCCGCCAGACGCGGCGGACCGCGCCGGCGGCGTCGATCAGGAAGGTGGCCCGCTCGACGCCCTTGTAGGTGCGGCCGTACAGCGACTTCTCCACCCAGACGCCGAACGCCTCGGTGACCTCGCCCGGCTCGTCGGAGGCGAGGACGACCTTGAGGTCATATTTGGCCTTGAAGCGGTCCAGCTTCTTCACCGCGTCGCGGGAGACGCCGATGACGGTCGCGCCAGCGGCGGCGAAGTCGTCGGCCAGGGCCGAGAAGTCCTGACCCTCGGTGGTGCAGCCGGGGGTGTCGGCCTTGGGATAGAAGTAGAGGACGTAGGGCTTGCCGTTCAGCGCGGCGGAGGAGACGCGGCCGCCGTCGCTGGTCGCCATGTCGAAGGCGGGGGCCGGCTGGCCTTCGGTGATGTCCGGCATTCCAATTCTCCGCTCATCCCGGCGAAAGCCGGGACCCAGTTCTGTCCAGCCTGACGCCCGTGCATCAGGACAACCAGTTCATCCTCTCCGCCCGCCGCTCCATCACCCAAAGCACCGGGTCCCGGCTTTCGCCGGGATGAGCGGAAACACTAAACAGGTCTCACCAGCACGATCTTCTTCTTGCCCGCCGCCAGCTTGAACACCCCGTCGGCGTTGATGTCGGCGGCCTCGATCGGGCGGGCGCCGTCGGCGATGGCTTCGTCGTTGAGGCGCAGGCCGCCGCCCTGGGCGAGACGGCGGGCCTCGCCGTTGGAGGCGGTCAGGCCGGCGCGCGCGGCGACGGCGGCGATCATGGCGCCGATCACCTCGTCACGCGGGATCTCGACTGTGGGCAGGTCGGCCGAGAGCTTGCCCTGTTCGAAGGCGGCCTCGGCGGCGCCGCGGGCGTGGGCGGCGGCCTCGGCGCCGTGGAGCATGGTGGTCGCGGCGTCGGCCAGGGCCTTCTTGGCGTCGTTGATGCCGGCGCCAGGCAGGGCTTCAAGCGTCGCGATCTCGTCGAGCGGCAGGTCGGTGAACAGGCGCAGGAATTTGCCCACGTCGGCGTCGTCGACGTTGCGCCAGAACTGCCAGTAGTCGTACGGCGACAGCTGTTCGGCGTTGAGCCAGACCGCGCCCTGGGCGGTCTTGCCCATCTTGCCGCCCGAGGCCGTGGTCAGCAGCGGCGTGGTCAGGCCGAAGGCGGCCTTGTGGTCGACGCGGCGCACCAGATCGACGCCCGAGACGATGTTGCCCCACTGGTCCGAGCCGCCCATCTGCAGGGTGACGTTGCGGGCGCGGTTCAGCTCGAGGAAGTCCACCGACTGCATCAGCATGTAGTTGAACTCGAGGAAGGTCATCGGCTGTTCGCGCTCGAGGCGCAGTTTGACCGAGTCGAAGGCGAGCATGCGGTTGACGGTGAAATGCGTGCCGTAATCGCGCAGGAACTGGATGTAACCGTAGGTCGAGAGCCATTCGTCATTGTCGACCATGACCGCGTCGGTCGGGCCGTCGCCGAAGGTCAGGAAGCGCTCGAACACGGTGCGGATCGAGGCGATATTGGCCTGGATGGTTTCGTCGGTCAGCTGGGGGCGCGAGGCGTCCTTGCCCGTGGGGTCGCCGACCTTGGTGGTGCCGCCGCCCATCAGCACGATGGGCTTATGCCCGGCCTGCTGGAGGCGGCGCAGCATCATGATCTGGATCAGGCTGCCGACGTGGAGGCTGGGCGCGGTGGCGTCGAAGCCGATGTAGGCGGAAATCACGCCGGTGGCGGCGGCTTCGTCGAGCTCGGCCGGGTGGGTGATCTGGTGGATGTAGCCGCGGTCCCGGAGCGTGCGCAGGAAGTCGGACTTGAAGGCGGGCTCGGCGGTCATGGGCGGGGATCAGGCTTGGCTTGGGAGGGAAGGGGCGTGTAGCACGGGTGTATGGAAGCGCGAACACGAGGGATACCCTACAAGCGGGCGACGCTCGTGGCCCATCCGTCCGCAGCCGCGCCGCCGCCATGGAGCATCGCAGTAGACTATTGGCGAGATGACGCGTTTCTGCTCGTCCGGTTCGCGACGTTTGAGGAGAACGACTGGATCGACTGGCCCTCTCCCGCCTCGTCGACGCGGCAGGATGCTCTTTGGCGAACGACCTGTTTCGAGGTGTTTGTCGAAACACCTGACGGTTATCGGGAATACAACCTTTCGCCCTCGTCGGAGTGGGCCAGCTATCGGTTCGACGCGTACCGCAAGGGGATGAGGGCTGCGCCGGAAAGCGTGATCTCGAAGGGCATTCGGTTCGAGGGACTAGGGGCTCAACTGGAAGCCCAACTCGAACTTCCGCAAGATGCTCGCCGCCTCGGCTTTTCCGCAGTGATTCACACGACCGACGACGAGTTCCTGTACTGGGCGCTGGCCCATCCGTCCGCTAAGCCGGACTTCCACCATCCTGACTCGTTCGTTCTGGACCTGCCATGAAGACCGGCCTCGACCGCCTGTTGTCTGACCCCGCGCTGCGCGCGCCGCTGAAGGGGAAGCGCGTCGCCGTGCTGGGGCATCCGGCGTCGGTGACGGCGGACCTGACGCATTCGCTGGATGCGCTGGCGGCCTGCCCGGACATCAATCTGACCGCCGCCTTCGGGCCGCAGCACGGCATGCGCGGCGACCTCCAGGACAATATGATGGAGACGCCGGACGAGACCGACGCGCGGCTCGGCATTCCGGTGTTCAGCCTGTACGGCGAGGTGCGGCGGCCGACGGAGGCCGCGATGCAGACCTTCGACGTGCTACTGGTCGACATGCAGGACCTGGGCTGCCGCATCTACACCTTCATCACGACGCTGCTGTACGTGCTCGAGGCGGCGGCGGAGCACGGCAAGGCGGTCTGGGTTCTGGACCGGCCCAACCCGGCGGGGCGGCCGGTCGAGGGGCTGAAGTTGCGGCCGGGCTGGGAGAGCTTTGTCGGGGCCGGGCCGATGCCGATGCGGCACGGGATGACCTTGGGCGAACTGGGCCTGTGGTTCATCGACCGGTTCAGGCTGGATGTGGACTACCGGGTCATCGAGATGGAGGGCTGGCGGCCCGAGGAATGGCCCGGCTACGGCTGGCCGCTGCTGGAGCGGGAGTGGGTCAATCCCAGTCCGAATGCGCCGAACGTCTCGATGGCGCGGGCCTATGCGGGCACGGTGATGCTGGAGGGGACGACGCTGTCCGAGGGGCGGGGCACGACCCGGCCGCTGGAGCTGTTCGGGGCGCCGGACATCGACGCCCGGGCGGTGATGGCGGAGATGCGGGCGCTGGCGCCCGAATGGCTCGCGGGCTGTGTGCTGCGCGACATGTGGTTCGAGCCGACCTTCCACAAACACGTCGGCAAACTGTGCCACGGGGTGCAGATGCATGTCGCCGGGCCGGGCTACGGCCATGCCGCGTTCCGGCCTTGGCGGGTGCAGGCCCTGGCCTTCAAGGCGATCCGGCGGCTGTATCCGGACTACGACCTGTGGCGGGATTTCCCGTACGAGTATGCGTTCGGCAAGCTGGCCATCGACGTGATCAACGGCGGGCCGGGGCTGAGGGAATGGGTCGACGAGGCGGCGGCCGGGCCGGAGGAACTGGATGCGCTGACGCTGCCGGACGAGGCGGCGTGGATGGAGGAGCGGGGGCGGTATCTGCTGTATTGAAACCCCATGAACCGCTCATCCCCGCGAAAGCGGGGACCCAGTTCTTTGGGTGTTGCAGCGGAACCCGGTCACGCCATCGCCAGTCCTGAAACGCCGGCGTCTCGCTGGACAGGACTGGGTCCCCGCTTTCGCGGGGATGAGCGGACTTCAGTGCGAGATCAGGCCGGCTTCTCTTCCAGACGCTTGTCCAGATAGGCGCCGACGCGGCGGTCGACGGCGTCGAGGTGGTCCTGCCAGAAGTGGCTGGCGCCTTCCTCGAGTTCGTAGTCGATGACGATGCCCTTCTGGGTGCGCAGCTTGTTGACGACGCGCTCGACCTCGACGGGGGGAACCACGGTGTCGGCGGTGCCGTGCAGGAACAGGCCGGAGGCCGGGCAGGGGGCGAGGAAGCTGAAGTCGTACATGTTCGACGGCGGCGACACCGAGATGAAGCCGTCGGTCTCGGGCCGGCGCATCAGCAGCTGCATGCCGATGTAGGCGCCGAACTGGTAGCCGGCGACCCAAGTCTGGGAGGCGGCGGGATTGGAGGCCTGCAGCCAGTCCAGGGCGGTGGCCGCGTCGGCCAGTTCGCCGATGCCGGAATCGAACTCGCCCTGCGACTTGCCGACGCCGCGGCTGTTGTAGCGCAGGGTGGCGAAGCCGCGCTTGACGAACAGCTGGTAGAGGGTCACCGCCACCGGATTGTTCATGTGCCCGCCCGCCTTGGGGTGCGGATGCAGGATCAGGGCGATCGGGGCGTTCGGGCGTTTGCCCGGCGAATAACGGCCTTCGATGCGGCCGGAGGCCCCGGGCAGGATGACTTCAGGCATGGGTGGCGCGGATTCCCGTGTTCAAACATCGTTTCGCAGCTGCGTAATACTTGACCGCAGGGGTAGGACTTTCTAAGTCCGGCCTGTGCGCGGGCGCTGATGCGAAGGCGCGGGTTCTAGCACAGGACCCCTGAAAAGCGCGGAAATTTTGCGGATGGCGCGATGCGACTGTCGACCAAGGGACGATACGCCGTGATGGCGATGGCCGATCTGGCCAAGAACGGACGCACCGAGACCGGTCTGCGGGCCGTGTCTCTGGCCGAGATCGCGGCGCGCCAGGAAATCTCGCTGAGCTATCTGGAGCAGCTGTTTGCGCGGCTACGCAAGAGCGGACTGGTGCAGAGCGTGCGCGGCCCGGGCGGCGGCTATCGCCTGGCCAAGGGCGCGGCCGAGACGGTGGTGGCCGAGATCGTGCTGGCCGTGGACGAGCCGATCCGGGCGACCCGCTGCGTGGCGCATTCCTCGCCCAAGGGCTGCATGATGGGCGGCGAACGCTGCATCACCCACAATCTCTGGGAAGACCTGGGGGCCGAGATCCACGCCTATCTGGCCGGGGTGTCGCTGGAGGATGTGGTCCTGAACCGCACCGGCGCGCGGCGGCGGATGACCCCGCCTGCCGCCATGGAGGCGGCGGCGTGAGCGTCTATCTGGATTACAACGCCTCGGGCCTGGTGCGGCCCGAAGTCCGCGAGGCCATGGCCGGGACCCTGGCCGACGGCGGCAATCCCAATGCGGTGCACGCGGCGGGACGGCGGGCGCGGGCGCGGATCGAGAACGCCCGGGCCCGGGTGGCCGATCTGGTCGGCGCCGATCCGACGGCGATCATCTTCTCCTCGGGCGGGACCGAGTCCAACGCCCAGGGCGTGGCCAGCGGCCTGGCGGCGGGCTGCGAGCGGGTGATCGTCTCGGCGACCGAGCATCCCTGCGTGGCCGAGGCGGCGGCGG
>JADGMZ010000088.1 GCA_015234495.1 Brevundimonas sp.
CTTCAGCGTCTCCTCCACACACGTCGCACAGAAGGTGCATTCGAAGGTGCAGATGCGCGCCTCGACGCTGTCGAACGGCAGGTCGCGGTCGCAGCATTCGCAATTGGGACGAAGTTCGAGCATGGCGGGGCCGGCTGAGTGGTTAGTGGCTAGTGGCTAGTGACCACAGCTTCACCGCCAACGGAAGGGCGGCGCCGTCCGCGTCACCACGCGGGTGGCGGCCAACCGCTAACCACTAACCACTCAGCCATTCCCTTTCAGGCCGCCTCGCCCCCCGGCGCCAGCCGGAACAGCACCAGACCGCTCAGCACCAGCACCGCCGCCAGCACCCTGAGCGGGCTCAAATGCTCGCCCAGCAGCACCACCCCGACGATGAAGGCGCCGACCGCCCCGATGCCGGTCCACACCACATAGGCGGTGCCCATCGGCAGAGACTTCATGGCCAGCGACAGCAGGGCGAAGCTCACCCCCATGAAGGCCAGTGTCGCCACGCTCGGCCACAGCCGGGTGAAGCCCACCGACTGTTTCATGAAGTAGGCCCAGACGATTTCCAGCAGGCCGGCGATGATCAGATAGGTCCAGGCCACGCGCGGCCCTCCTCTCAAAGGGCCGGGCCGTCCCGGACTTCGTCCCGCCTGATGCCGGGAGCGAGGACGTGGCCTCGTCTTGCGAAGGGCTATCTAGGACTTCTCGTCCCGCGGTCAAGCCGGCGGGTCGAAGAGCCGTCCCCGGTCGCGATCCTCTCCGGGCACGACATTGATCACCATGTCGAGCCACGCCCGGCCGTCCTCCTGCTCCGGCTCCCGAACGACCCGGGTCACCACCATGGTCAGCGGACGACCGCTCTCTTGGCCGTAGTAGCGCTCGGCGATCCAGTCCTCGCCCCGCTCCGGTATGCCGACGAGGCGCCAGCCCTTCGATTGCAGTTCGGCGACAACGGCCTCGGCTTCCTGCCTATGGCCGAAGACCTGGATCTGACAGGTCGGATGATGGAAGCTGACGAAGGCGGCGACGCCATGCCCGTCGCTCCGCCGGTTCTCGATCACTGCGGTGAAGGCCATGGCGCTGAACGACATTTCCCGCAGCATTTCGGGCAGGGGAAAGAACTGCGCGCCGGCGCCTCGTCCGTAGCCGGCGTCGAACGCCGCCTGCCGTAGCCCCCCCAGCGAATAGGGCTGGTCGCTGAAGTACCAGCCGCAGAAATCCTCAATGCCGTTGCGGATGGCCGCTTCGGCGCTGACCGGCGGCGGCGCGGGTCGGTCGTTCGGCTTATCCGCCTCGGCCGCGACCACGAGGTCGGCCATCATCTCGGGCGTCAGGCCCACGGCCGACGGGCAACTGCGCGGAATGGTCATGACCTGCCCCATGCCGCCGGGGCCGACGCCGGGCTGATAGACGGTCACCGCCGGGATGCATCCGTCGGCATCTCGCACCGGCTCGCCCAGCGCGGCGCAGCCGCCGAGGGCGGCCAGTCCGAGGATCGGAAGGATGACGCGCGGAGTCATGACGGCTCAACGTATCAGAGAATTGTCGCTCGCGTCACGGCGACCGCGTCGGCCGTTTCAGGGTCAGCACCACGATCTCCGGCGGGGCCCGGAAGCGCACGGGCAGGATCGACACTCCGACCCCGCCGGTGACGAACAGTTTTCGGCCGCCCTCGTCATAGAGGCCGCACGGCCACCGCTCCGAGGCCGACGAAGCGTGCACCAGCCGCCCCAGGACGGGCAGGTTCACCTGGCCGCAGTGCGTATGCCCGGCCAGAGTCAGGGCGACCCCGTGCGGAACCTCCCGGAAGGGGTCGGGCCAGTGGGTCAGGACGATGACCGGCGCCGTGTCAGTGACCTCGCCGAGCGTCGCGCCGACCCGCGGCCCCTCGCGCGGCGAATGCATGTCGGCGAGGCCCGCGATCCAGAAGGCTCCGCCCGGACGCGCAATGCGCGTCGCCATATTGTCGAGCACCGTCACGTCCGCCCTGCCGAGCGCGGCGGCGATGGCGGCGTCGTCGAACCAGGAATCGTGGTTGCCGAGTACGGCGTGGGTCCCCAGCTGGCTGGACAGCTCCCGGAACGCCTCGACGCCCCGCAGGATCTCGGAAGCCTCCGGCGCCGCGCGGACGCTCGCCGGCTCGTGCCCGCCGGCATAGTCGCCGAGCAGCACGACCACGTCCGGCCGCTCGGCGTTCATCCGCGCCACCAGCCGCTCGATCCGCGCCACGTCGGTGTGCGGGGCGGCGACGTGGGTGTCGGAGATGATCCCTATGCGCAGCGGCGGGCCCCGCCAGCTCCCGCTCTCCACCGTCACATGGCGCACCGCGAGGGTCGCCGGTTCGACCAGAAAGGCCCAGACGCCGAGCGCCCAGCCAATCGCCACGACGACGGCGACGCTCCAGCCAGGAAAAATCCGGCGGCTGCGCAGCAACCGCCGGACCAGAAGGAAACACAGGACGGGACCGGCGAGCGCCCCGATCCAGGCCGCGACCAGAACGACGTCCGGTCCGGCCATGGTCAGGCTCTAGTCCGCCGTCATTTCCGAGGCCTGTTCGGCCAGGATGGTCAGGCCGGCGGGCGTCACGTCGGCGAAGCCGCCCTGGACGTCGAACTGGCGGCGCGAACCGCCGTCGATGACCGTCACCACGCCTTCGCGCAGGGCGGTCATGAACGGCGCGTGGTCGGCCAGGACGCCGAAGTCGCCCTCGACGCCGGGCGCATCGACCTGGTCGACGAGGCCGGCGAAGACCTCGCGCTCAGGCGACACCAGCGAGAAGCTGAGCTTGCCGGCCATCAGGCGGCGTCCGCGGCGAGCTTCTGGGCCTTCTCGACGGCTTCCTCGATGGCGCCGACCATGTAGAAGGCCGCTTCCGGCAGGTGGTCGTATTCGCCGGCCACGATGCCCTTGAACGAGCGGATGGTGTCTTCCAGCGAGACGAACTTGCCCGGGGCGTTGGTGAACTGCTCGGCGACGAAGAACGGCTGCGACAGGAAGCGCTGGATCTTGCGGGCGCGCGAGACGACCAGCTTGTCCTCTTCCGACAGCTCGTCCATGCCCAGGATGGCGATGATGTCCTTCAGCGCCTTGTACTGCTGCAGCACTTCCTGGACCGAGCGGGCGACCTGGTAGTGTTCGTCGCCGATGACCAGCGGGTCCATGATCCGCGAGGTCGAGTCCAGCGGGTCCACGGCCGGGAAGATGGCCTGGGCGGCGATGTCGCGGCTCAGCACGGTCGTCGCGTCGAGGTGGGCGAACGAGGCGGCGGGGGCCGGGTCGGTCAGGTCGTCGGCGGGGACGTAGATGGCCTGGACCGAGGTGATCGAGCCCTTCTTGGTCGAGGTGATGCGCTCCTGCAGGTTGCCCATCTCGGTGGCCAGCGTCGGCTGATAGCCCACGGCCGAGGGGATGCGGCCCAGCAGGGCGGACACTTCCGAACCCGCTTGCGTGAAGCGGAAGATGTTGTCGACGAACAGCAGAACGTCCTTGCCTTCTTCGTCGCGGAAATACTCGGCCTGGGCCAGGCCGGTCAGGGCGACGCGGGCGCGGGCGCCGGGAGGCTCGTTCATCTGGCCGTAGACGAGGGCGCATTTCGAGCCTTCGGTCGAGCCGTTGTTCTTGGCCGGGTCCACGTTGACGTTGGACTCGATCATCTCGTGATACAGGTCGTTGCCTTCGCGGGTGCGCTCGCCCACGCCGGCCAGCACCGAGTAACCGCCGTAGGCCTTGGCGATGTTGTTGATCAGCTCCTGCATGGTCACGGTCTTGCCCACGCCGGCGCCGCCGAACAGGCCGATCTTGCCGCCCTTGGTGTAGGGGCACATCAGGTCGATGACCTTGATGCCGGTGACGAGGATTTCCGACGAGGTCGACTGTTCCTCGAACGACGGCGCCTCGCGGTGGATCGGGCGGTACATCGTCGTCTTGATCGGGCCCTGCTCATCAATCGGCGCGCCGACGACGTTCATGATCCGGCCGAGGGTGCCGGGGCCGACCGGGGCCAGGATCGAGGCGCCCGTGTCGGTCACCGGCTGGCCGCGCGTCAGGCCTTCCGAGGTGTCCATGGCGATGGTGCGGACCATGTTCTCGCCGAGGTGCTGGGCGACTTCCAGCACGAGGGTGAAGGGCTGGCCGGTCTTCTGGTCGACGTTCTGCGTCTCCAAGGCGTTCAGGATCGCGGGCAACTGGCCCTCGAACTCGACGTCGACGACGGCGCCGATGACCTGGGCGATCTTGCCCACGCCGGTGCCGGCGGTGACGACGGCGTTGCCGGTCGCGGCGGCGGCTTTCGGGGCCTTGGGCGCGGCCGGCTTGCGGGTGGTTTTCTTGGGGGCGGCGGTGTCGGTCATCGGTTCGTTCCGTTCGGAAGGTCGTGTCTGTGCAAGGGTCGGATCAGAGCGCTTCGGCGCCGGCGATGATCTCGATCAGTTCGGTGGTGATCTGGGCCTGGCGTTTGCGGTTGTACTGCAGGGTCAGGCTGTTGATCAGGTCGCCAGCATTGCGCGTGGCGTTGTCCATGGCGCCCATCTGGGCCCCGAAGAAGCTGGCCTGGTTCTCGTACAGCGCCGCCAGCACCTGGGTGGTGATGTTGCGCGGCAGCAGGGTCTCGAGGATTTCCTCTTCCGAGGGCTCGTACTCGTAGGTCGCGCCGTTCAGGTCGATCGGCGGGGCGTCGCCGTCGACGACCGCCGGGATCAGCTGTTTCGGCGTCGGCACCTGCGAGATGACCGACTGGAAGCGGCTGTAGAACAGGGTCACGACGTCGGCGTTTCCGGCCTCGAACTCCTCGGCGATCAGGGCCGCGATCGGCTCCGCCGCCGGCAGGCCGACGACCTTGTGGTCCGACATTTCGAAGGTGCGCACGAGACGGTCGCCGTACAGGCGGCTCAGGCCGTCGCGGACCTTGCGGCCCACGGCGATGATCCGCACGTCCCTGCCCTCGTTGAGCAGGGTCCGGATGCGCTCGCGCGCGGCGCGGATGACGTTGGTGTTGAACCCGCCGGCCAGACCCTTGTCGCCGGTGGCGACGACGATCAGGTGCTTCTGGTCCGAACCCGTTCCGGCCAGCAGCTTCGGCGCGCCGTCGCCCGAGACGCCGGCCGCCAGATTGGCGATCACGGCGGCCATCTTGCGGGCATAGGGACGGGCGCTCTCGGCCTGGTCCTGGGCGCGCTTCAGCTTGGCCGCGGCGACCATGTTCAGGGCCTTCGTGATCTTCTGCGTGGACTTCACGCTTCCGATCCGATTGCGCATTTCCTTGAGGCTGGCCATCCGGCGCTACTCTCTCGCTATCCGGTCAGGGCTCAGGCGAACGTCTTGAGGAAGGCGTCCAGCACCGACTTCAGCTCGGCTTCGAGCTCCGGCGTCAGGTCCTTCTTGGCGCGAATGCCGTCCAGCAGGCCGGCGTTCGACGACTTGATGCGGGCCAGCAGCTCGCTCTCGAAGCGGCCGATGTCGCCGACGGCGATGCCATCGAGGTAGCCGCGCGTGCCGGCGTAGACCGAGACGACCTGCTCTTCCATGGTCAGCGGGCTGTACTGCGGCTGCTTCAGCAGCTCGGTCAGGCGCGCGCCGCGGGCCAGCAGCTTCTGGGTCGAGGCGTCGAGGTCCGAACCGAATTTGGCGAAGGCGGCCATTTCCCGATACTGGGCCAGCTCGCCCTTGATCGAGCCGGCGACCTTCTTCATCGCCTTGGTCTGGGCCGAGGAGCCCACCCGCGACACCGAGATGCCGACGTTCACGGCCGGGCGGATGCCCTGGTAGAACAGGTCGGTCTCGAGGAAG
>JADGMZ010000089.1 GCA_015234495.1 Brevundimonas sp.
AGATCTGGCCGTCGGTGATCGAGATCACGTTCGTGGGGATGTAGGCCGAAACGTCGTTGGCCTGGGTCTCGATCAGCGGCAGGGCGGTCATCGAGCCCGAGCCGTAGTCGGCGTTCAGCTTGGCCGAACGCTCCAGCAGGCGGCTGTGCAGATAGAAGACGTCGCCCGGATAGGCTTCACGGCCCGGCGGACGGCGCAGCAGCAGGGACATCTGGCGATAGGCCACGGCCTGTTTGGACAGGTCGTCATAGACGATCAGGGCGTGCATGCCGTTGTCGCGGAAGAACTCGCCCATGGCCGTGCCCGAGAACGGGGCCAGGAACTGCAGCGGGGCCGGCTCCGAGGCGGTGGCGGCGACGACGATGGTGTAGTCCAGGGCGCCGCGCTCCTCGAGCGTCTTGACGATCTGGGCCACGGTCGAGCGCTTCTGGCCGATGGCGACGTAGATGCAGTACAGCTTCTCGCCTTCTGACGCGGCGGCGGCGTTGGTGCTCTTCTGGTTCAGGATGGTGTCGATGGCGACGGCGGTCTTGCCAACCTGACGGTCGCCGATGATCAGCTCGCGCTGGCCGCGGCCGATCGGGATCAGGGTGTCGATGGCCTTCAGGCCGGTCTGCATCGGCTCGTGCACCGACTTCCGCGGGATGATGCCCGGGGCCTTGACGTCGACGCGGCGACGCTCGGTGAACTGGATCGGGCCCTTGCCGTCGATCGGTTCGCCCAGCGGGTTGACGACCCGGCCCAGCAGGCCCTTGCCGACCGGCACGTCGACGATCTCGCCCAGACGGCGGACCTCGTCGCCCTCGGCGATCTGGTTGTCCTGGCCGAAGATCACGGCGCCGACGTTGTCGCGCTCGAGGTTCAGGGCCATGCCCTTCACCCCGGCCTTCGGGAACTCGATCATCTCGCCGGCCTGGACATTGTCCAGACCGTGGATGCGGGCGATGCCGTCGCCGACCGACAGCACCTGGCCGACGTCGGAGACGTCGGCTTCCACGCCGAAGTTGGCGATCTGCGACTTGAGGATGGCCGAGATTTCGGCGGCGCGGATGTCCATTGGGATCTCTCTGTCTTCGTCTCTGGTGCGCGGTCAGGCGCCGTCGTGGGTTAGGCGCGCTTCAGCGCAAACTTCATCTGGTCGAGCTTGGTCTTCAGCGAGGCGTCGAACAGTTTCGACCCCACCTTGACCTTGAGGCCGCCCAGGATCGACGGATCGACGCGGGCGGTCATTTCCGGGTCCTTGCCCAGCGAGGCGCGCAGGGCGGACTGGATGGATTGCATCTGGGCGGGGTTCAGCGGCTGGGCCGAAACCACCTCGGCGGCGACCACGCCGGTCTTCTTGGCATACAGCTTTTCGAAGCCGGCGATCACGCCGGGCAGGTCGCGGGCGCGGCCGTTCTGGCCGAGCAGGCCGAGGAAGTTGCGCGTCGTCCCGTTGAACTTCGCCGCGTCGGCGATGGCCACCAGGCCCTTCTGCTGGTCCTCGGCGGCGATCACCGGCGAGGTGGCCAGCCGGCGCAGGTCGGCGCTGTCGTTCCACGCGGCGCGCAGCGACTTCAGATCGGCGCGCACGGCGTCCAGCGCGCCCGTCTCGTCAGCAAGGTCGAACAGCGCCTGTGCATAGCGCTCGCCGACTTCCGTCGTCCTGTAATCGTCAGCCACTTTATGGTCCGCGCGGGTTAGCGTTCGGGTTTGCGACCGGCGGCGGAGTGCGCACCGGTCAAAGGCCTGAAATGCTTGAAGAAAGCACGCCGAAGAAACGCCTCGCGACGCACCCTCGGCCTAAGCCGGGCGCCTGATAGCATCGTAACCCCCCGACCGCAACCGAGGCGGTCCGCCGCAGAGGGCGGCGCGCGGGCCGCGGCGTAACGCGATTTGACGTGGCGCGAGGGCCGGCGGGAGCGAAGATCGCCGCCATGACCCTTCCCCGCGCCCTCTCCGCCGTCGCCGTCGCCGCCTTGCTGGCCTGCGCCCCCGTCGCGCGGGCCCACGACCCGGCGTCGTTCCGGGTGATGAGCTACAACATCCGCGTCGACGTGGCCTCCGACAACCCGACCTGGAGCGAGCGTCGTCCGCACATGGCCGCCCAGATCGCCTTCCTCGACCCCGACCTGCTGGGGGTGCAGGAGGCCCAGCCGCACCAGGTGGCGTTTCTCGCCGAACAGCTGCCGGCCCATGATCACTACGGTCTCGGCCGCGACGATGGCCGGGTGGGCGAGAGCGCCGCCCTGTTCTGGAAGCGCGACCGCTACGAGCGGCTCCGGGCCGAGACCCTGTGGTGCTCGCCCACGCCGGACCGCCCCTCGAAGGGCTGGGACGCGGCCTATCCCCGCACCATCACCCGCGTGCTGCTGCGCGACCGGCGCGACGGCCGCCTGCTGGATGTCCGCAATACCCATTTCGACCATGTCGGCGTCGTCGCCCGCGAACAGTGCGCCGCCCTGATCGTCGCCATGGAGCCTGTCGAGGTGGACGGCGGCCGCGCCGACATCGTGCTGATGGGCGATTTCAACACCGGCCCGGGCACGCCGCCCTACGAGCGGATCGTGGCCTCCGGCCTTCGCGACGCCCGCGCGGCCAGCCCGATCGCCTTCGGCCCCGCGGGGACCTTCAACGCCTTCGACATCGCAAATGACAACGAGGGCGTGGCCATCGACCACATCTTCGTCGGTCCGGGGTTCCACGTCGAACGCTTCGCCGTCCCCACCGACTCCTTCGGCGGCCGGGTCATCTCGGATCATTTCCCGGTCGTGGCGGACCTTACGCAGGGGTTCTGAACGTCAGAGCCGTTTGCGGGCCCTCGCTCAGTGGGCGGCGCGCTTGCGTGGAATGAAGTGCATGACCGCCACGATCACGCCGCCGACCACCAGGCCGACCGCGGCCGAGGCCGTGGCCGTGGCCAGCCATCCGGTGACGGGGCCGACCAGCGGGACGCCGGCGGCGGCCTGTCCCAGACCCTCGACCAGGGCCGGAATGGGCCCGAAGTGGTATTCATGCAGGCCGTGGACGAGGATGCCTCCGCCGACCCACAGCATCGCCGCCGTCCCGATCATCGCCAGCCCGGCCAGCACCATCGGCATGGCGTGGACCAGCCCGCGGCCCAGCGCGCGGGCCGAAGCCGAGCGGCGTTCCGCCAGATGCAGGCCGATGTCGTCCATCTTCACGATCAACGCCACGGCGCCATAGACCGCCACGGTGATCAGCAGGCCGACCACGGCCAGGGCCGCCGCCTGGGTCGCCAGCGGCCGCTCGGCCAGGTCGGCCAGGGCGATGGCGGTGATCTCGGCGGACAGGATCAGATCCGTGCGGATCGCCGAACCGACCATCTTCTTTTCCTGCTCCTCGGAGGACAGCGCCAGATCCTCAGGCGCTTTCTCGCCGTGCCCATGTCCCGTCAGGTTGCCCCACAGCTTCTCGGAGGCCTCGAAACACAGATAGGCGCCGCCCAGCATCAGCAGCGGCGTCAGCGCCCAGGGCGCGAAGGCGCTGATCAGCAGCGCGCCCGGAAGCAGAATCAGGAATTTGTTCTTCAGCGAGCCGATCGCGATCTTGCGGATGATCGGCAGCTCGCGCGCCGGCGAAAAACCCATCGCATAGCCGGGCGTCACCGCCGCGTCGTCGACCACCACCCCGGCGGCCTTCATGCTGGCGCGGCCGGCGGCGGCGGACACGTCGTCGACCGAGGCCGCCGCCATCTTGGCGATGGCGGCGACATCATCGAGAAGGGCGGCAAGACCTGAGGGCACGCATCACCTGACAGAAGAACTACGGGTCGTCTTGGCTAGGGGAGCCGGGCAGCCGGGTCCAGAGCCGCCGATCCCTGCGGCGCCCTGGCGCGTCCGGTCCGGCGAAAAAATATGGCGCTGTTTCCGCGCCTGCCCTATCCCGAACCCATGACCGAAATCATCCCGCTCCTGACCGATCCGGCCGCCTGGGCCGCACTGATCACCCTGGTGGTCATGGAGATCGTGCTCGGCATCGACAATCTGATCTTCATCTCGATCCTGTCGAACAAGCTGCCGCCCGAGCACCGCCAGCGCACCCGCCGAATCGGCATCGCCCTGGCCCTGATCATGCGCCTCGGCCTGCTGGCCACGATCGGGTTCATCGTCGCGCTGAAGGACCCGATCTTCAATCTCGGGCTCGGCGGAGAGGGCTGGGACACCGCCTTCAGCTGGCGCGACCTGATCCTGATCGCCGGCGGCCTGTTCCTGGTCTGGAAGGCGACCAAGGAGATCCACCACGCCGTCGACCCCGTCCCCAGCGACGACATGCTGGAGAAGGACAAGGCCGGGGCCGTGATCAACAACGTCGGCTCGGCCATCGTGCAGATCATCATGCTCGACCTGGTGTTCTCGATCGACTCCATCCTGACCGCCGTCGGCATGACCGATCACGTGCCGATCATGATGGTCGCCGTGATCATCGCCGTCGCCGCCATGCTGTTCGCCGCCGACCCGCTCGGCGAGTTCATCGACAAGAACCCCACCGTGGTCATGCTGGCTCTCGGCTTCCTGTTGATGATCGGCATGGTGCTGATCGCCGACGGCTTCGGGGTCCACGTGCCCAAGGGCTACATCTACGCCGCCATGGCCTTCTCGGCCCTGGTTGAGGGCCTCAACATGTGGAGCCGTCGCGCCGCGATGCGGAAACAGGCTGCCCTGGAGGCGCGCCAGGAAGACCTCAACCAACGCGAAACGGCCGAGCCGGGGGTCTGACCATGCGGGCGGCGGTCCTGATCCTGGCGCTGCTCCTGGCGCCGGCCGCCGCCGCCCAGGAACCCGTGTCGGTCCCGGTCTACGGCTATGAGGTGGTTCACGTCTGGCCGCACGACCGCACCGCCTTCACCCAGGGTCTGGCATGGCATGACGGCGGCCTGCTCGAGAGCACCGGCCGCTATCCGTCAACGGTTCGCCGCGTCCGGCTCGAGGACGGCGCCGTTCTCGAACGCAGGGTGCTCGACACCGTCTATTTCGGAGAAGGTCTGACCGAGATCGACGGCCGGGTCTTCACCCTGACCTGGCAGAACGGCGCCGGCTTTATCTGGAACGCGGCCGACCTGAACCCGATCGGCCGGTTCAGCTACCCCGGCGAGGGCTGGGGCCTGACGGACGACGGCGAACGGCTGATCCTCTCGGACGGGACGCCCGAACTGCGCTTTCTCGATCCGGCCACGCAGACCGAGACCGGCCGGGTCACCGTCACCCTGCGGGGACGCCCGATCGGCCACATCAATGAACTGGAATGGGTCGAGGGAGAGGTGTTCGCCAATCTCTGGCAGACCGACCTGATCCTTCGCATCGACCCCGCCTCGGGACGGGTCACCGGCCTGATCGACCTCAGGGGGCTGTTGCCGGACCTGACCGGCATGAGCCCCTCGGACGACGTGCTGAACGGAATCGCCTGGGATCCTGACGGACGGCGCTTGTTCGTCACCGGCAAGAACTGGCCCAGCCTCTTCGAAATCCGGCTGACCGAACGCGAAGGCCCCTGACGCCGGGGGCGGGATCCTGCTGGGGATTCCGGGAATTCGCGTCCGATAGCGCGGACGACTCCGCGCCCTTTCAACGGCTTGCGGTTTTCTCGACCCGATCTTCCCGCCTGAGGGCGCGGCCGGCGCACACTGGATCGCCGCCTCCGCCTGGCGCCGGGTCTTTGACAACCGAACCCCCTCCAATGTCGACTCTGTCGACTCTGTCGACTCGCTTTTTTCTCCCTCCCCGCCCCGGGGAGGGGGGCCGCGCAGCGGCCGGGTGGGAGCGTCC
>JADGMZ010000090.1 GCA_015234495.1 Brevundimonas sp.
TGACCAGCGGCGACTTCCAGATCAGCAGCCGCACCTCCAGCTCCGGCCGCGACTTGACCATCATGCGCAGCTGGTGGCCGATCTGGGCCTGATGATCGTCGGGCAGGCTCTCCGGATCCAGCCGCGTCCGGGGATCGAACTGCCAGCCCAGCAGAACGACCGAGCGCCGGGCCTTGTCGAGGGCCGAACTCAGGGCCTCGAAATAGGCGGCGTTCTCCATCAGCACGGCGAAGCGGCCGGCGGTCTCGACCCGCCAGCAGTTATCACCGGGCGCCAGCCAGGACGGGTTCTGATCGTCGGTCGAAGGTCGCATGGATCAAGCCTGACCGATTCGGGTGACGGCGGCTTGCGCCCCAAGCGTTACAGGACGCGCGCCGACGGGTTCCGTTCCATCCGCGTCGTCTCCCGTCAATGGCTGACGGATTGCCCGAACGGGGTTTTCAGGGCATACATCCCTGTTCATTGGGAACCGGGAGGTCGGCGATGCAGGCGCTGATCGAAATGATCATCAGCTTCATCGCCCTGCTCGCGGCGGCGGCGCTGTCCCAGTTCGGCCTGCAGGTCGACACGCCGCAGAAGGCCGAGCGCGAGGTGCACCGCGTCCGCGACTGCGGCGAAGCCCCGACCGCCACCGTCATCAGCGCGACCCCGCCCCGGCGGGAGTGCTGACGCACCAGCGGTTTCTCCCGCCCTCGCCTTTGCGCGCCGCGATTGAGCGGCTAGGGTTCCGACGGGTCGCGCGCCCCGTCTGCGCGACGTCATATCCTGACGAGATCGCCGCCTTATGAAGTCGCCCCGCTCCCGGCCGCCGCTGAATCTGACCGACGCTGAACCGGAAGGCGAGGCGCCCGACGCCGCGGCCGCACCCGAGCCGGAGACTGCGGTGGAGCCGGAGGCGGCCGAACCGGAGCGTCCGATGTCGGAACGGCGTCGCCGGCGTCTGGCCGAGGAGCGCGAACGGGCCGCCGCCGCCGCCCTCGCGGCGGAGGCCGGGCCGACGACGCCGGCGGCGCCGGAACTGGCCCGGTCGGCCGACGCCCCGCCGGTGGCCTATGAGCCGCCGCCCGCCCCCGCGCCGGCGACCGTCCGGCGCACGGAGCCGGCCCCCTCCGGACGGCACGCCTATCTGCTGGCCGGCGTTTCGGCCGCGCTGTGGATCGGCGGCGTGGCCGCCTGGCTGGCCTATGAGATCGGTTCGGGCGCGGCCGAGCTGGAGCCGCTGCGGCTGGCGGTCTATGCGCTGATCGCCCTCGCCCCGGCCGGCCTGGCCATCATGCTGGCCCATGCCGTGCGCCAAGGCGCCGGGCTGGCGGCCGAGACACGACGCGCCCGCGGCCTGTCCGAGGCTCTCGTCGCGCCGACGGCGCTGGCCGCGCAACAGACCGGCGAGGTGCTGAACTCATTGCGCAACGACATCGACCAGGCCTCTCTGGCCGCCGAACGGGCGCGGCAGGACATGACCCTGCTGCGCGAGGCCCTGGCGCAGGAGACGGCGCGCCTGAACGAGGCGGCCGAAACGGCCGGCCGGACGGCACGGCGGCTGGCCGAACAGCTGGGCCAGGAACGCGACCAGATGCAGACCCTGGGCGTCCAGCTGGACAGCCAGGCGACCGGGGTGATCGACGCCGTCGAACGCCAGTCGCGCATGGTCGTCGACGCCTCAGACCTGGCCCAGACCCAGCTGCGCGAGGCCGAGGCCGCCCTCGCCGCCCGCGCCGCCGACCTGGCCGCCGCCGCCGGCGAGGCCCAGGACGCGGCCCGCGTCGCGGCCGACGACCTGGCGCGGCAGACCCTGCGGCTGGAGAACGCCGGCTCGGGCGTGGCCGAACAGATCCAGTCGGTCGAGGAAGGCCTGGGCCAGCAGCGCGCCGCCCTGGTCACCGCCGCCTACGCCCTGCGCACCGACCAGGAGGACTTCTCGGCCCAAGTCGAGAGCCAGCGGGCCCAGCTGACCGAACAGCTGTCGGCCACCCGGTCGGTCACCGACGAACTGGGCCAGACCTCGGTGCGCACCACCGAGAGCATCAAGGACCTGGTCGAGGCGGCCACGGACCAGTTCCGCGCCCTGGTCGAGATGTCCCAGCGCGAGGCCGACGGTTTCGACGCCGCCACCAAGCTGGCGCTGGACAAGTTCGAGGCCTTGGCGGCCGAGGCGCGCGACGCCCTGGTCGAGGAGACCCGGCGCGCGCTCGCGGCCCTGCAGGCCACGGCCGAGGATTCGCGGGTGGCGGCCGACGAGGCGGCCGAACAGGCGCAGGTCCGCGCCGACCGGCTGGGTGAGGCCCTGTTCGAGGCGGCGCAGAAAGCCGACCAGGCGGCCGACGCCCGCGTCCACAGCGCCCGCCGAATCGTCGCCGAGACCGGCGACCTGGTCGACGAGGCCGGCCAGCGGGCGCTGGCCCAGCTGGAGGCGACGGTCGAGCGGATGAACGCCGCCCTGGCGCGGGTCGAGACCGCGATGGGCGAGCTGGACGAGCGCGCCGCCCGCCTGCCCGAGGAGGCGCAGACCCGGGTCGACGCCGTGCGCGCCACGGTCGAGGAAGGCCTCGCCGCCCTGTCGGCCGCCTCGCAGAAGGCCGCCGCCGACACCGAGGCGCTGGATGCCGGCTTCCAGGAGCGGGTGCGGCGCAACTACGACATGCTGACCGAGGCGGTGCGATTGATGGGGGTGGTGTCCGGCGACAGCCCGGCGCCGCGCCGGCGCGAGATCCCGCCGACCGCTGCTGCAGACGAGCCGGAGGCGCCGTCCCGGCCGAGCCGCGAACGGGCGGAGAAGACCGACGAGCCCCGCGGCTTCGGCCTGCGCGGGCGGCTCAAGCTGGCGCCGATGTCCGGCGCGGCGGCGCCGAACCAGCCGGAGAAGGACCGCCTGGGCTGGAGCGACCTGGTCGACGACGGCCCGGGCGAACCGCCGCTGGACCTCGACACCCCGATGATGCCGACCGCCGAGGGCGAGGCGCTGGGCGATCGCATCACCGCCGCCATCCGGCGCATGGGGGTCGATCCCAACGCCCTGCTGCCCCGCTCGCGGGTCGAGGAGGCGTCCGAGGCCGTGGCCGCCGGCGATCCCGACCGGGCCCGTCAGATCGTGCGCCGGGTCGCCCCGGCGGCGGTGCGCAGCGTGTCGCGGCGAGTGCTGACCGACGCCGACCTGCGGGCCGACGCCGAGGCCTATGTGCGGGCCATCTCACGCGAACTGGCGGCGCGGGCGGCGGCGGGCGACGCGCCCGGCGTGCTGGGCCGGCTGACCTCCGACGGCGGGCGCGCCTTCATGCTGCTGGACGCCGCCATCGGCGACCTGGCCTGAGGTCAGGCCGGGGCGGCCAGGCGTTTTCGCAGGGGCGCCGCGGCGATCAGCCCGGCCACGGCCATGGCGGCCATGGCCCAGTAGCCGCCGGCGCCGAAGCGGTCGTAGAGCGGGCCCGAGACCGCCGTGGCGAGGCCGATCAGCAGCCCCGCCGACAGCACCGAGCTGAGCGTCTGGGCGGCGGTGTGGCTGTCGGCCGGCGACAGACGTTCGACGATCTGCACCCCGGCCAGGAAGGTGGCGGCGAAGGTCAGGGCGTGCAGCGCCTGCAGCGGCCAGAGCAGCCACAGCGGCGGGGCGAAGGCCATAGCGCTCCAGCGCAACACGGCGGCGGCCGAGCCGAGCATCAGCAGGCTCCACGGGCCGACGCCCACACGCCGCCGCCACGGCTCGACCAGCCACATCAGGCCGATCTCGACGATGACGCCGAAGGCCCAGAGCCAGCCGGTGGCGGCCTCGCTTATCCCCTGGGTTTTCCACAGCAGGGCCGAGAAGCCGTACTGGAAGGCGTGGGCGGCCTGGACGACGCCGATGGCGAAGATGGCCAGCATGAAGACCGGGTCGACGACCAGCCGGCCGAGGCCGCGGAAGCGCTCAAGCCCGGCGACCGGCGCGCCCTCGGCGACCCGCTCGGGCGGCAGGGCCAGGACGGCGACGGCGGCGAGGCCGAGGGACACGGCGACCAGCCAGACGATCACGGCGTCCGCCGGCCAGCTGAGCAGCAGGGCGCCCATGCCCACATTGGCGACCACGAAGGCGGCCGAGCCGGCCCCGCGCGGCAGGGAGAAGCTGAAGCCGAGCCGCCCCGCCAGCCTCAGGGTCATGACGTCGGTCAGGGGCACCAGCCCGGCCATGGCGGTGGCCCCGATGAACCAGCCGAGCGCGCGGAGCGCCGGAACGTCCGTCCCTCCGGCGAGGCCGTAGCCCGCGGCCATGACCAGCCCCAGCAGGGCGATCGGCGTGCGCCGGTAGCGGAAGCCGTCGGCCCACACCGCCAGCAGCGGACCGGTGACCACCCGGGCCAGCATCGGGGCCGCCAGCAGGGCCCCGATCTCGGCGCCGCTCAACCCTTGCGAGCGCATCCACAACCCTGCAAACGGAAGGGACACGCCAGTGGCGCCGAAGAGCAACACATACTGCAAAGCCATGCGCTGGGCGGCGGTCATGGCGGGCGAATAGCAGACGCGCGGGATTCTGTCGGCTAGCGTCGCACTATGACAGTCGATCGCAGTCTGGCGGGGTTCGCGGCGTTGAACGGCGCGCTGGCCGTGGCCATCGGCGCCTTCGCCGCCCACGGCGCCGGGCCACAGGTCAAGCAACTGCTGACCACCGGCGCCCACTACCAGCTGGTGCATGCGGTG
The DNA here is from genome assembly GCA_015234495.1 of Brevundimonas sp. Classification (GTDB taxonomy): domain Bacteria; phylum Pseudomonadota; class Alphaproteobacteria; order Caulobacterales; family Caulobacteraceae; genus Brevundimonas. The sequence continues at coordinate 4,669 of JADGMZ010000090.1, forward strand.
GTCGCCCTGGTCTGCGCCGCCTGGCCCGCCCGGGGCCGCCTGATCGCGACGGCCGGCTGGCTGGCCGGAGCCGGCGGTCTGATCTTCTGCCTCGCCCTTACAGCGGTCGCCCTGCTGAGCCTTCCGGCGATGGGCGCCGTCGCTCCGGTCGGAGGCCTGCTGATGATCTCGGCTTGGCTTTTGATCGGCTTTGCCGCATTGCGGACACACTCCCCCAGCGCCTGACAGCCACGAAGAGAGACCGAGTATCCGTATGGCCTTCCCCGTGCCCGAGACCTCCCGCCGCGACCTGTTTCCCGAGATCGAGCCCTACGCCAGCGGCTTCATGCCGACGGGAGGCCCGCACGAGATCTGGTACGAGGAGTGCGGCAATCCTCAGGGCGTGCCGGTCGTGGTCCTGCACGGCGGGCCCGGCGGGGCGGTCAATCCGGGCATGCGGCGCTATTTCGATCCGGCCAGATACCGCATCGTGCTGTTCGACCAGCGGGGTTGCGGCAACAGCCGGCCGAACGCCTCGCTGGAGGACAACACCACCTGGACCCTGATCGAGGACATCGAGCGGCTGCGCGAGCTGCTCGGCATCGACAAATGGGTGGTCTTCGGCGGCAGCTGGGGGTCGACCCTGTCGCTGGCCTACGCCATCACCCATCCCGAGCGGACCCGGGCGCTGGTGCTGCGCGGCATCTTCCTGCTGACCAGGCCGGAGCTGCGCTGGTTCTACCAGGACGGGGCCTCGAACCTGTTCCCCGACGCCTGGGAGCGGTTCATCGCGCCGATCCCGGAGGACGAGCGCCACGACCTGATGGGCGCCTATTACAAGCGGCTGATCGGAGACGACAAGGCGGAGCGTGAACGCTGCGCCATCGCCTGGTCGAGCTGGGAGGGCGAGACGGTCAGCGTCGAGGGCCCCGCGGCCCGGCCGGACAAGTTCGCGGAACCCGAGTTCGCCGTGGCCTTCGCGCGGATCGAGAACTGGTACTTCACCAACGGCGGCTTCTTCCCGGAGGAAGGCTGGCTGCTGAAGAACATCAGCCGCATCCGCCACATCCCGTGCTGGATCGCCCAGGGCCGGTTCGACGTGGT
>JADGMZ010000091.1 GCA_015234495.1 Brevundimonas sp.
CGCGGGCGGCGCCCTGCGTCTGGCGGGCGACGCCGAGATGCATCTGTCGGCGGTGGTCTCCAACGGCGGCCACTATCAGCTGGACGGCGTCCAGCTGGCAGATGTCGTGGTCGAGGCGGGCGGTCTCCTCTCCGGAAACGGCGCCGTCGGCAGCGCGGACCTGTTCGCCGCCGGCGACGCCTTCACCCTGACCAACCACGGCGTGGTGGCGCCGGGCGGCAGCGTCGGGACGCTCACGATCTGGGGCGACTATCATCAGGGCGAGACCGGCCGTCTGGACATCGAGCTGCGGGCGGACGGCGAGTCCGACCGGCTGGATGTACGCGGTCAGGCCCAGCTCGACGGCGCGGTTCAGTTCGTGCCGCTCGATGCCGGGATCGAAGGCGACTACACCTTCCTGACCGCTGCGGGCGGGGTGTCGGGCGAGTTCAGCGCGCTCAATCCGGACGCCGATCTGGCCCAGCAGGGGATCTTCTTCTCCTATGGGCTGGACTACAGCACGCCGGGGCAGGTGTCGGTCTCGGTCAGCCGTACAGGCGAGCCGGGCGATCCCCAGGATCCCCAGGATCCCGAGGATCCGGTCGATCCTGAAGAGCCCGAGGAGCCCGGCGAACCCGATCCGCAGGAGCCGGATGTACTCGACGTCATCGCTGGCCTGACGGCCAACCAGGACGCGGTCCGGGACGCCTTCATGGCCGAGGGCGCCTTTACCTCGGACCTCGCCGGTGTCCGCGCCAGCCTGAACGCCATCAAGCCCTCCCTGGCCGCGGCGGCGCTCGATTCGTATTCGGGCGAAATCTACGCCGCCAGCCCGTGGGCGGCCGGTCGCAGCTCGCAGCGCTTCGCCGGCGCCGTCGGCGAACGCTTCGCCGGCGAGCGTCTCGAGGCGCAGGATCCGTCGGGACCGGGCGTCGTGGTCTGGGGCCACGTCCTGTCCGAGAGCGGCGAACAGAAAGGCGACCGCCAGTACGCCGGCTACGACCTGGACATTATCGGCGCCGTCGCCGGGGCCGACATCCAGGTCCGGCCGGGACTGCGCCTCGGGGCCGCCCTCGGGCGCACTGACGCCGATATCGACCAGGCCCGCCGGGGCGCCACCGGCAGCGTGCGCAGCAACCATCTGGGCGTGTACGCCACAGCGACCGCGGGCGGGGCCTTCGCCGACGCCCAGGTCAGCTTCGGCCGCCATGACCTGGATGCGCGGCGGACGTTGACCGTCAGCGAAACGGCCACGCGCACGGCCCGCGGCGAGACCGAGGCGAGCTCGATCCATGCCTCGGTCACCGCGGGCTACACGGTCGAGGCGCTGGCCCGCTGGCGCCCCTGGGGCGGGGTCCGCTTCAGCCGCGTCGAGCAGGACGCCTTCGTCGAAACCGGGGCGGGCGGCGCGGGCCTTGAGGTCGGAGCCACGGCCTGGGAAGCGACCACGGCGGCCATCGGCGTTGACGCCGCCTGGACGGCGGGGTCGCTGCGGCCCTACGCCGGCGTCTCGCTCAGCCACGACCTGTCCGAGGACGGCTGGCAGGCGAGTTCGCGCCTGATCGGCGGTTCGGCCGGCGCGGCCTTCACGGTCCGCGGCGCCGAGCCCGGCGCCACCGCTGTCTCCGGCCGCCTCGGCCTGGGCGGAATGGCCGGTCCGGTGGAAATCAACGCCGGCTATGACGTCGAGGCGCGCGATCAGTACGTCGCGCACGCCCTGACGGCGAGCCTGCGTCTCCGCTGGTGACGGCCCGGCTCCCTCCCCGTCACCCCCTCGGGGAGGGAGCCTTCGTCCCCGCTTGGCAAGCGGGGCTTTAAGGGGGCATAATTCGCCCCAATTGCAATCCGGGGTAGCGTGCCTTGCCGACAAACAACGCCTGGCGGCTGGTCCTGCTGGACGGCGTTCAGCTGTTCCGACCGAACGGGGACGCCGTCCGCCTTGGCCGCAAGGCCCAGGCTCTGCTGGCCTGGCTGGCGGCCCAGCGGACCCGCAGCGGACGGCGCGAAGCGGTCGCCGGCCTGCTCTGGCCGAACGTCGACGACATCCAGGCCCGCGCCAGCCTGCGCCAGGCCCTGAGCGCCCTCAGGAAGGTCCAGGGCGACGATCCGCCCTTCCTCGCCAGCGACGAGGCGACGGTGGGGCTCACCGGGCCCCTTGATGTCGATCTGTGGAGATTCGAGGCGCTTGCCGATGGCGGGGCGAGCGACCTTGCGCCGGCGGCGGAGATCTATCGATCAGACCTGATGTCCGGCTTCTCACTGCCCGAAAGCGGCGGCTTCAACGATTGGCTGGCCGTTGAACAGGCGCGCTGGCGCCAGAAGGCGGCGACCGTTCTGGCGCGTCTCCTCAAGGAGGCGTGCGAGGAGCGCCGCCCGGTCGACGAGGGGGTGCAGGCGGCGCTGCGGCTGCTGGACTTCGAGCCGTTCAACGAGACCGCCCACCGCGCCCTGATGCTGTTCTACAGCCGCCAGGGCCGCTCCGGTCAGGCCTTGAAACAGTTTCGCGAACTCACCGACCTGTTGCGACGTGAGCTGCAGACGGCGCCCGAGGAGGAGACCCTCCAGCTGGCCCGCCAGCTTCGCCTGGATCGTCGGCTGACCGCTGTCGCCAGTCCGCCCGCTGTCGAGGCCGGGTCGGCGCCGGCCGCCGACCCGCCCGCGACCGGCCCGCGACGCGCCTCCCGCCGCCGGCTGATTCCGGCCGTCGCTGCATGCCTCGTCGTCGTTCTGGGGGCCCTGGCCCTGTCGGCCTTCCTGGTCCGAAACGGGTCCGGGGCCGCGCACACGACGATGGGATCGGTGCGGAGAATTCTGGACGAGGACGGCATGGCGGTGCGGCCCGCCCTGTCGCCCGACGGCCGGCATGTCGCCTACGCCCTATGGGAAGGCGAGCGGGCGGCGCTGTTTGTCGCCGACTTCGACGGTCGGGCCGCTCCGATACAGCTCGCTGCGATGGAGGGTCTGGTCGATTACCCGGCCTGGCGTCGGGACGGAGGCGCGGTCGCCTTTCTCCGCGGGCGTCAGGGCGCGCCCTGCGAAGTTCTGGTCCGGCCGTTTCCGACGGGCGAAGTCTCCGCGGTGGGCGAATGTCCGTCAGGGATGGCCAATGGCCTGACCTGGAGCGCCGACGGCCGATCCCTCTACCTTTCCGACGCCGCGGCGAGCGGGCCGGACCGCATCTACCGGCTGGACGTGGCCACGGGCGCGCTCGAGCCCGTCAGCGCTCCGCCCGCCGATGTCGTCGGGGACTGGGACCCCATCGTGTCGTGGGACGGGCGAACCCTCGCCTTCCGCCGGCAACTCAACAACACCGCGGCCCGGTTGATGACGCTGGACCTGCGCACGGGGGCCGAACAGGTGGTGGTCGGGGAGGGTCAGCCCATGTGGGGCCAGGGCTGGTCGCCCGATGACCGTCACCTGATCTACAGCGCGGGCACCGAGGGAGACGCCGCCATCTGGCAGGTCGACGCGCGGGGACGGGACGGGGCCGTCCGCCTGTCCCCCGGACTGCTGCAGTACGTGCGCGTGACCACGGCGCGGGACGCCCCGGTGATTGCGTTCGAAGGGCTCGAGCGCCGCCGTAGCCTGCTGGAGCTGACGCCGGGCCGCGGGCCCGTTCCGGCCTTCGACGATGGCCGCGACGTCAGGGCCATCGCCCAGTCGGCAAGCGGCGACCGCGCCGTCGTGGTGCGTCATCTCGGCGAGGACCAGCTGTGGCTGCACCCGGCCGCCGGCGCCCCGCGTCTGCTGGTCCAGGACTCCGGCGCCCGGTTCAGCGATCCCGACTGGTCTCCCGACGGCCGGCGGCTGGCCTACATCTGCACCCGCAATGATCAGCCGGACCTCTGCGTGCTGGATCTGGCGTCCGGCCGCGAGATGAACCTGACCGGGGACGAGGCCATCGATCACGGGCCCTCGTGGTCGGCCGACGGACGCGAAATCTACTTCGGCTCGCGCCGGGGCGACCAGCTGTGGCGGGTGTGGCGTATGGCGGTTGCGGGCGGGGGCGAGGCCCGGGCCGTCACGCCTGCGGGCATCCGCATCGCACGCCCCGACCCGACCGGCCGGCATTTGTACTACGCCCGCACCGACCGCCCGGGGCTGTGGCGCGGGCGCCTGGGGCCCGACGGCATGATCGGCGAAGGGACCCTGATCCTCCCTGATCTGAACGTGTCGGACGAGTGCAACTGGATCCTCGATGGCGACCGGGTCGTCTATGTCGCCCGTCCGCACGGGGCGCCGGACGCCGAGATCCGGCGTCTCGCCCCCGGCCAGACCGCCGGCGCCACCCTGGCGGCTGTGCCCAGCCTAGCCTTCGAACACGCGATCCAGCGCGCGGGGCCCGACAGCCTGCTGGTGCTGACCCAGACCCAGTCGGTCCATCTGATCGGGGCCCGGCTGGAGGAGCGCTGACCTCCCTGGACCGTCGCTGTCAGCTTGCGGCGCCGCAGGGGGGCTGGGCGCCCAGCCAGGCGAGGGCCGCCTGCACCGGCGCTTCGCCCGCCGGGTCGACCGCCTCGTCCGGCGCATAGCCGTCCGGGTGGGTGGCGCCGGTCGGGTCGCGCATCAGGGCGACGGTCACCACCAGGCTGACCCCGTCGCTGAGCGCGTAGCCTTCATTGGCGCTCGCCACGCCATAGGTGCGGGCGCCGAAGCTGCGGGTGAACGGGCGTCCGACGAAGGCCAGCGCCACGCCTTCTCCGGAACTGGCTGTGCCGTCGTCGACCAGCACCGCCACGGGGGCGCCCGCCAGTTCCGGCATCGGTCGCCAGCCCTGCGCCGTCGCAAGCACGACGCCCGCGTTCGGGCCATCCGTGATCACCGCCGCGCCTGACTGCATCAGGGCGTAGCTGATGTCCTGACCGTCCGCGGTGCGGAACAGGCCCTGGGGCCCGTCGCCCAGCAAGCCGGACAGGCCGATCAACATCGGCCAGATATTGCCGCCCGTGTTGCCGCGCAGGTCGACGACATAGCCACAGGAGTATCCAGCCCCCGCGGCGACCTGCCTGAACAGGCGGTCCGCATAGGCGTCGGCGGCTGCACCGCCCCCCGCGAACGCCGGCAGGGTCACCCTTCGAACGACGGCTCCGCCGGGAAGGGGCAGATCGGCGGGCTCCTCCGGGCCGCGGCCGACGAAGGCCGAGGTCGGCTGTCGCCGCGGGGGCTGGTCGGGGACGAACGGCTGATCGCCATGCCGTTCCCGCCACGCCGCCAGCACCTCCGCCGGGGCCTGGAGGAAGGAATGGCCGTCGCCGAGGCGCGACAGCAGGGTCTGGTAGGCCGGCAGCAGGTCGGCGGTGTCGACTGCGCCCTCGGACAGACGGCCCATCTCGGCCTCCACATCCTCCCAGTCGACCTGAGCCGAACGGTAGGCGACCGGTTGCACGGTTGCGATGGCCTCCCGAATCCGCGCCTCCGCGGAAAAGGGTCCGTGGTCCGGAGCCATGCTGTGGAGAAAGACGGCGAGCATCAGGGCTGGCGGCATGTAACTGTCCTGGAATGTGGGGGGCCGCCAGGATAGGAAGCGCTCCAGCTGTGACGGGAGTGAAAACGCCGTCAATTCCGGGAACCCGTTTTCACGCCAGGAAGGAGCGGGCGCCGACGCCATGCGCCGGGCTTCAGTGGGTCTGCGGGGCTTCCAGCGGCAGGCGGATGCGCACGCCCAGGCCGGATTCGGGGGCTGTCTCGATGCTCATCGAGCCGCCCAGGTGTTCGACCAGGCCCAGCACCAGCGCA
>JADGMZ010000092.1 GCA_015234495.1 Brevundimonas sp.
AACGCCATCATGAACGAGGCCCGCAACTATCCGGGCCAGGAGCGTCAGGTGCTGGACTTCTACCGGCAGAACCCGAACGCCGCCGCCCAGATGCGCGCCCCGATCTATGAGGAGAAGGTCTGCGACCTGATCTTCGACCAGGCCAAGGTGACCGACAGCAAGATCACCAAGGAAGAGCTGCTCAAGGAAGACGACGACCTCTGATCGTGGTCGTCCGTGCGATGATTGCGCCCCGTCCCGGTTCGCCGGGGCGGGGCTTCGTTTGAGAGGCGCCTCGCTCCCCGATCCGGCGTGCATCGCAGGAACGCTTCTCGCACCGCGTGTCCGGCGCTATCCTCCGGGTGCGGCCTGGGCCGCCCGGAGGACTCCATGTCCATGATCGCCTTGCTGGCTGCGGCCACGCTGACGCAGGCCGCCCCCCAGGATCCGCCGCCGGTCGCCCTCGAAGACGTGGTCGTGGAGGCCCGGCGGCTGGAGGCGCTGACCCGCGAATTCGTCGACGAGGTGTCGGCGCCGGCCCGACGGCGCGGCCTGGCGCGCTGGCGGAGCGGTCTTTGCATCGGCGTCAGCGGCATCCGGCAGGACATCGCCCAGTCCCTGGCCGATCACGTCTCGCGCGTCGCCCTCGACCTCGGCCTGCGTCCGGGCGATCCCGGATGCACCGCCAATGTCCTGATCGTGTTCGCCGAGAATGGTCAGGCTCTCGCTGACGAGATGGTCGAACGCCGGCGCAGGGCCTTCCGTCTCGGCGTCGGCGGTCTGGATCGTGGCAATGTCGCCTTGGCGGACTTTCGCGAATCCGACCGCCCCGTGCGCTGGTGGCACGTCAGTGTCCCTGTCAACGCCGAAACCGGCGACGTCGCTATCCGCATGCCCGGCGACGATTCCACTAACGTGCCCCGGGTGAAAAGCGAAGGCCGCGTCAACCGGGGACGGCTGGTCCGGGACGAGCTGAACAAGGTGATCATCGTTGTCGACGGCGAGCAGGTCGCTGGCGTGGGCCTGCCGCAACTGGGCGACTACCTGTCCATGCTGGCTCTGGCCCAGGTGGACCCGGACGGCGACACCAGCAGCTTCGCCACCATCCTCAATCTGTTCGACGACCCTGAGGGCAGCCCCGGCCTGACCGGTTGGGACCGCGCCTACCTGGAAGGGCTCTACAGCAACTGGTCGTGGCGGATCCGCGCCAACGACCAGACCTACCAGGTGCTGCGCAACCTGCGCGAAGCTCGGGAAGCCGACGACGGCGGCGGCCTGCTGTAGCTCGCCGCGTCAGGAAGGCGCAGGGAGCGCCGACGGACTACGCGGCGTCGCGGCCTGCGCCTTGCATCATTCGCCGCGCGACGCGATATCCTGTCCCTTGGGCGCGCGACCGGTGAGTCGCCGCCGCCAGCATCCCGAGAAGGCCTGAATGCGCGATCCGATCGAACTGATGAACATGAACCTCGTCCCCATGGTGGTGGAGCAGTCCAGCCGGGGCGAGCGGGCCTTCGACATCTTCTCGCGCCTGCTGCGCGAGCGGATCATCTTCCTGACCGGGCCCTTCGAGGACGGCATGGCGTCGCTGATCTGCGCCCAGCTGCTGTTCCTGGAATCGGAGAACCCGAAGAAGGAGATCAGCATGTACGTCAACAGCCCCGGCGGTCAGGTGACCTCGGCGCTGGCGATCTACGACACCATGCAATACATCCGCTCGCCGGTGTCGACGGTGTGCATGGGCATGGCGGCCTCGGCCGGCTCGCTGATCCTCGCCGCCGGCGCCGCCGGCCAGCGCGTGGCCCTGCCCAACGCCCGGATCATGGTGCACCAGCCCTCCGGCGGCTTCCGCGGCCAGGCCTCGGACATCGAGCGGCACGCGGAGGACATCCGCTACACCAAGCGGCGGCTGAACGAGATCTACGTCCACCACACCGGCCAGACCTATGAGGAGGTCGAGAAGACGCTGGACCGCGACCATTTCATGAGCGCGGAAGAGGCCAAGGCCTGGGGCCTGGTCGACCACGTCTACGACCGTCGCGAACAGGCCGATGAGGATGGCGTGAAGACGCCGGGGAGCTGAGCGTTCCCTCAACGACGACGGGAAGGGGCGCGCCTGAACGGTGCGCCCTTTTTCGTATGTGCTATCAGGCGGTCATGCAGCAGACGCGTGACACCAAGGGGACCGTCGAGGTCGACGGCGACATCTATCACTGGGAGCTCCGGCGCCAGCCCCGGCCGACGACCGGCGGCCAGTGGGAAGGCATCGCGGTGACCCTGCGGCAGCAGGACTTCAAGCGCGAGGCCATCGTGCAGTTTCCGGCGCCGCTGCGTCCGAACGGCCGGCCCGATACGGAGAAGCAGTTCGTCAATCTCGAGCACGTCCGCAACGCCGTGGCCGCCGCGATCGAGGCGGGGTGGAACCCGACATCGCGTGGCCGGGCCGTGGTCTTCGACGTCGACGCCGACGGCCGGTAGCGCCGGTTGCCGGAAAGTGCGTAGACTGGCCGCCGGAACATCCGGAGGCAGGCCAATGGTCCGCTGGTTGGGGTTGATCGCGGCGACGATGCTGGCTGGCGCCGCGCCGGCCGGGGCCCAGACTCCGCCGGTTGAGCCCGATCAGGAGCCGCCCGCCAGCACCCTTGAGGATGTGATCGTCGACGGCCGGCCCCTGGAGGAGCGCGCCCGCCAGTTCGTCGACGAGATCGCCCAGCCGGTCCGGCGTCGGGGCCTGGCCCGGTGGGCTCAACCCGTCTGCTTCGGCGTGGTCAACTTCAGCGGCGACGCGGCGCGGGCGATCGCCGACCAGCTGGTGGTCCGCGCCGACGAACTGGGCCTGCCGGTGGGCGATCTGGACTGCCGGCCCAACGTCTTTGTCATCGGTACGGACGACGGACCGGCGACGGCGCAGGCCTGGGCGGAGCGCAGCCCCGGCGCTTTCCGGCCCCCGGTCGGCAGCACGGTGGCGGGACGGAGCGCGCTGGACCACTTCGTCTCGAGCGACGACGCGGTGCGTTGGTGGCACATCAGCATCCCGATGCACTTCGACATCTTCGACCAGCAGCTGCGGCCGGCCGTTCGCCTGCCGGGGCGACCCCCGGAACAGCTACGGGTTTTCGCCAAGTCGCAGCATCAGTCCCGCATTCGGGACGATATGGTGAAGGCCATGGTGTTGGTGGATGTCGAGCGGCTGGCTGACGTCACCATCGCCCAGCTGTGCGACTACCTGCTGATGGTGGCCTACGCCCAGATCGATCCGCAAGGCGAGACCGGATCATTCGAGACCATCCTCAACCTGTTCGAGGAGCCCTCGATCCCCGGCCTTACGGAGTGGGACCGGGCCTATCTGAACTCGCTGTATGAATACGATCCGACGCGCCGCGCCTCCGCCGGCCAGCAGGGCGAGCGTCTGGCCGACGAGCTGCGGGGCGACCCGGCCGAGTGAGAAGCCTTAGGGGCGGCCCGTGAACACCCGGAACCCCGGCGCGTCGGCGAGGGCCAGCATCTCCGTGTCGCCGGAGGTGTCGCCGTAGGCGGCGGCCAGCCGGACATCCTCGCCATAGACCGCCTGCAGCCGCCGCACCTTCTCCTCGCCGCGGCAGTTGGGACTGGCGAAGGCGCCGGTGACGCGGTCGTCTGAGTCGAATACGAGCGGCGTGCCCAGCAGGGCCTCGGCGCCCAGCCGGCGGGCGAAGGGGGAGACGGTGGTCTCCGGGCTGGCGGTGACGATGACGCGGTGCGCGCCCTTGTCGCCCCAGGCGTTCCAGACGGCGAGCGCGTCCGGCCGCAGGAACCTGTCCCAGATCCGGTCAGCGAAGCGTTCGGCGTCTGATTCCAGTGTCGCGCGGTCCACACCCCGTAGGAATTCGCGCACCGAGGCGGCCTTGATCCGCCCCCGGTCGCGGTCGCGGGCGTAGGTCGCCACCGCCGGCGCCATCCTCACCAGGCCCAGCGCCCAGCCGCCGGGACCGGCCCGCCAGCGCAGGAATTCGGTGAAACTGTCCCGGATCGTCAGGGTGCCGTCGAAGTCGAAGGCCACGATGGCCTGATCCTTGCGGGGCGTCTGGCGAAACGGAGCGCCGCTTCCCATGTCAGACATTCGCCGTGATCCCCATCAACAGTGAACCGTTCGCTTCCGCCTCCTGCTCCGCTTTCGCGGGGTTGTGGCGGGCGCGGGGATGGGTGATTGTCATTTTTTGAAGACCTTTGCGCCCATTATTCGGGAATCAACGCGAGGGAAGCGCGTTTGGCCTCATATCGAGGTCCACCGCGAGAGTGAGAAGGGTCTATGACCAAAGCCGCCGGCACAGACGCCAAAAGCACCCTGTATTGCTCGTTCTGCGGGAAGAGCCAGCACGAGGTGCGCAAGCTCATCGCCGGGCCGACCGTGTTCATCTGCGATGAATGCGTCGAGCTCTGCATGGACATCATCCGTGAAGAGCACAAGATCAGCTTCGCCAAGGCCAAGGACGGCGTGCCGTCGCCCAAGGAGATCCGCGAGGTTCTTGACGACTATGTGATCGGCCAGGCCCACGCCAAGAAGGTGCTGAGCGTCGCCGTCCACAACCACTACAAGCGCCTGAACCACGCGACGAAGAACAACGACGTCGAACTGGCCAAGTCGAACATCATGCTGATCGGGCCGACCGGCTCGGGCAAGACGCTGCTGGCCCAGACGCTGGCGCGCATCATCGACGTGCCCTTCACCATGGCCGACGCCACCACCCTGACCGAAGCCGGTTATGTGGGCGAGGACGTCGAGAACATCATTCTCAAGCTGCTCCAGGCCTCGGACTACAACGTCGAGCGGGCCCAGCGGGGCATCGTCTACATCGACGAGATCGACAAGATTTCGCGCAAGTCGGACAACCCCTCGATCACCCGCGACGTGAGCGGGGAGGGCGTGCAGCAGGCCCTGCTGAAGATCATCGAGGGCACCGTCGCCTCGGTGCCCCCGCAGGGCGGTCGCAAGCATCCGCAGCAGGAGTTCCTGCAGGTCGACACCGCCAACATCCTGTTCATCGTCGGCGGCGCCTTCGCCGGCCTCGAGAAGGTCATCTCGGCGCGCGGCGACGGGGCCTCGATCGGCTTTGGCGCCAAGGTCAAGGAAATCGACGAACGCCGCACCGGCGACATCCTCAAGGGCGTCGAGCCGGACGACCTGATGCGTTTCGGCCTGATCCCCGAGTTCATCGGCCGCCTGCCCGTGCTGGCGACGCTGGAGGACCTCGACGAGGAAGCCCTGGTCACCATCCTGACCGAGCCGAAGAACGCCCTGGTCAAGCAGTACAAGCGTCTGTTCGAGATGGAGAACGTCGACCTGACGTTCACGGACGACGCCCTGTCGGCGGTGGCCAAGAAGGCCATCACCCGCAAGACCGGCGCCCGCGGCCTGCGCTCCATCCTGGAAGGCATCCTGCTGGAGACCATGTTCGAGCTGCCCACCTTCGAGGGCGTCGAGGAGGTCGTGGTCAACGCCGAGGTCATCGAGGGCAAGGCCCAGCCGCTGCTGATCTACGCCGAGACCAAGGGCAAGAAGACCGCGACGCCCGACAGCGCCGCCTGAGTCCACAGGTCCGGGAAGTGATGATGGGGCGGGTCCTGCGAGGGGCCCGCCCTTTTCCTTGGGGCCAGTGATGCGGCGCGGGCACAGGGGGGCGGCGGCGACTTCATGCCGTTTCCGCGGGCCGGGCGCACGG
>JADGMZ010000093.1 GCA_015234495.1 Brevundimonas sp.
CAGCGGTCGGCTCACGGCGTCTCGCCCCAGACGAACAGACCCAGGCGGTCGGCCGCCTCGACCATGGCGGCGTGGTCGATCAGGATCAGCTTGCCGGCGACGCCGCCGACCCCGGCCAGCCCCGCGGCGGCGGCCAGCTCCACGGTGTGCGAGCCCATCACCGGCATGTCGACGCGCAGGTCCTGGATCGGCTTGGGCGCCTTGCCGAGCGCGCCCTTGCGGGCCGCGGGCGAGCCGCGCAGGTCGGCGGGCAGGCCGGCGACGCGGGCCAGCATGGCGTCCGTGCCCTCCTGCGCCTCGACCGCCAGCACCAGGCCGTCGCACACGACGGCGCCCTGACCGATATCCAGTTCGCCTGATTTTTCCGCGACGTGTATGGCCTTCCTCAGGTCCTGCATCTGTTCCGGCGTGGGCTTGATCGCGCCCAGGGCCCCGGCGGGCATGGTCTCGCCGCCGAGAATGTCGTCGGCCCCCTCGACGGCGTAGCCCTCGGCCTCGAACAGCGACAGGATCTTGCGCAGCAGGGCGTCGTCGCCCTTGGCGGCCTCGGCGATGATGCCCGGCAGCAGGGTCATGCCCTTGAAGTCGGGCTTCAGGCTCTTGAAGTCTGGCCGGTTGACCATGCCGGCGAAGCAGACCGCCTTGCAGTCGGCCTTCTTCAGCGCCGCCAGGACCTTGCCGATCTCGGCCAGTCCGGCCTCCATGCCGGGATAGCGGGCCAGGTGGGGGTCGGCGAAGCCGGACAGGCGGACCACGAACACCGGCCGGCCCTCGGCCTCGCAGCGGGCCGCGACGGCCAGCGGCAGGGCCCCGCCCCCGGCGATCAGTCCCAGCCGGCTCATGCCTCGGGCAGGCAGAGCGGGCGCTTGCCGTCCTCGCGGATGAAGGCGACGATCTCCATGATCTCGGGCAGGTCGGCGTAGGCCGCGGCCACCGCCTCCAGACGATCGGCGAAGGTTCCCGCCCCCTCGAACAGGTCGCGATAGGCGGCCAGCAGCCGGCGGATCACGTCCTTGCCGTAGCCCTTTCGCCTGAGCCCGACCAGGTTGAGACCGTGCAGGGCCGCGTGATTGCCCCAGGCCGAGCCGTAGGGGATGACGTCGCGGGTCACCGCGGCGAGGCCGCCGACGATAGCCCCCTGCCCCACCCGTCCGAACTGGTGGACGGCGCAGAGGCCTCCGAGAAAGACCTTCGAGCCGACGCGGGCGTGGCCGCCAAGGGTGGCGTGATTGGCCAGGGTGACGTTGTCGCCGACGATGCAGTCATGGCCGACATGGGCGCCGGTCATGAACAGGCCGTTGGAGCCGATGGTGGTCAGCTTGCGGTCGTCGGGGGTGCCGCGATTGAAGGTGCAGTGCTCGCGGATGACGTTGTCGGCGCCGATTTCAAGTCGCACCGGCTCGCCCTTGTAGCCGCCGTGCTGGGGATCGCCGCCGATCACCGAGAAGGGATGGATGACGGTGCGCGGCCCGACGGTGGTGTCCTGCTGGATGACCACATGGCTGGCCAGGCGCACGCCCTCGCCCAGTTCGACGCCGGGGCCGACGATGCACCAGGGGCCGATCTCGACCCCCGCGGCCAGACGCGCGGCCGGATCGACGACGGCGGTGGGGTGGATGCTCACGGCGTGACCGGCGCGTCGACGGTGACCACCATGGCCGCGAAATCGGCCTCGGCCGCCAGCTTGCCGTCAATGAAGGTCTCGCCGCGGAATTTGAAGATGTCGCCGCGCTGCCTGGTCACGATCACCTTCATGCGCAGCTGGTCGCCGGGACGGGCCGGCTTGCGGAAGCGGACCCCGTCGATGGACATGAACATGATCACCTTGCCCTCGACCGCCACGTCGAGGGTCTTGGACATCATCAGCGCCCCGGTCTGGGCCATGGCCTCGACGATCAGCACCCCGGGCATGACCGGGTCGATCGGGAAGTGGCCGGGGAAGAAGGGCTCGTTGTGGGTGACGTTCTTCACGCCGGTGATCGAGGTCCCGGCCACGAAGTCCTCGGCCCGGTCGACCAGCAGGAAGGGATATCGGTGCGGCAGGCGCCGCATCACCTCGGCGTAGTCGATCGTCCCCACGGCTGCCGTGTCGTCAGTCATTCCCGTTTGTCCTCGCGCGTGCCTTTCCGGACGCCTGTTTGGCCAGCCAGATCGTTTCGCGCAAGAACTGACGCAGCGGTCGGGCCGGATAGCCGGACCAGGTTTCGCCGGCGGGGATGTCCTGCAGCACCCCGCCGCCGGCCGCCACACGGGCGCCGTCGCCAATGGTGATATGGTCGCCGACCCCCGCCTGTCCGCCGAACATGACGCCGTCGCCGACGGTCACCGAGCCGGAAAGCCCGCTGTGCGCGGCCATCAGGCAGTTGCGGCCAATGACGCAATTGTGGCCGATCATGCAGAGGTTATCGATCTTGGTGTTCTCGCCGATCACCGTGTCGTCATAGGCCCCGCGGTCGATGCAGGTGTTGGCGCCGACGCTGACGCCGTCCTGGAGGATGACGCGGCCGAGCTGGGGCACGTCGATCGGCCCGGCGCGGGAGCCGGCGGCGCCAAAGCCGGGCTCGCCGATCCGTACGCCGGACAGCAGCTTCACCCGGTCTCCGACCAGGGCGAAGCCGAGCGTCACATTGGCCCCGATGACGCAGTCCCGGCCGATCTGCACGCCGGGGCCGATGACGGTGTTGGCGCCGATGCGGCTGCCGCGGCCGACGCGGGCCCCCTCGCCCAGCACCACGCCGGGTTCGAACACCACGGTGTCGTCCTCCGCGACATCCGCCGGCGCGGCGGCGCGGGTCAGGGCGACCGGGCGATGAAACTGCAACGAGGCGCGCGCCCAGGCGGCCTGGGCCTCGCCCGAGACGATAACGGCGGCGCCCGCGGGAGCCGCCTCCGCCGCCGACGCCGGCGCGATCACGCAGCCGGCCCGGGTTTCGGCCAGGGCGGCGAGGAATTTCCGGTCGCCGAGAAAGGCCACATCGGCGGCGCCGGCGGACGCCAGCGGCGCGACGGCGGAGACCGTCCGGTCCCCGCCGCGCGAGATTTCGCCCCCGATCCGGGCCGCGAGCTCGCCGACCGTCAGCGCCGGCAGCGACTCGAAGAACCGTGCATCGGGGCCTCGGCCCATATTACTCGGCCTGTTGGGCCGGGACCGCCATGCGCGAGAAGGCCGGCAGGCTGGGCAGGGCCGTGTTCAGGCGCTGCACGGCGGCCTCGGTGAGGTCCATCTGCGGGTTGGCGCGCAGCACGGCGTCGGCGCTGAGCAGGATGCCGCAGCCGCGCTCGGTGTAGAGGGCTTCGACGATCGGGTTGGCCGCCTGGGCGATCTGCTGCTGCTGATAGGCCAGGGTGTAGCGCAGTTCGCCGCTGCGGGTCTGACGCAGGGTCTCGAACTCCCGGTACTTGGTCTCGAGATCGCGGGCGCGCTGCTGCAGCTGATCTTGCGGGATCGAGGCCTGGCCCTGCTGCAGGGACTGGCCTTCGGTCTGGATGAACTGCTCGTAGGGGGCGAGTTCGGTGGCCACTTCCTGCGACAGGCGCTGGATGCCGGCGACCAGCGACTGACCGGCCGTCGACTGGGCCATCAGGCGGTCGTGGTGATAGACGCAGACGCCCGGAATGGCGGGGCCCATGTTCGGGGTCTGGGCGGCGGCGGCCGATCCGGCCAGCATGGCGAGGGCGAAGGCGCCGAAAGCGAGGGTTTTCATCGTTATGCCTTTGAGCGGGCGGAACGCCCGTCGGTTAGAACTGGGTTGAGGTCGAGAAGCGGAAGGTCTCGGTCTTGTCGTATTCTTCCTTGCCGAGAATCTTGCTGAGGTCGAAGCGGATCGGGCCCATGGGCGAGCGCCAGTGGATGCTGAGGCCCGCAGAGGCCCGCAGCGCCAGGTCATCGACGATGCGCGAGTTGGGCGTGCCGTCGGCGTTGACCGTATAGCGCTCGTCCAGCGCCCCGACCGTGCCGACATCGGTGAACAGCGAGGTGCGGATGCCGTATTCGTCGGGCAGGCCGTTGGGAACCGTCAGCTCCATCGTGCCGATGACGTAGAAATTGCCGCCCAGCGCGTCGGTGGTCAGGGTGTCGCGCGGGCCGATGCCGGCGGTTTCGAAGCCGCGGAAGCTGTTGCCGCCCTTGAAGAAGCGGTCGTTGATGCGGATCGGATCGCCGCCCCAGCCCGAGACGTAGCCGGACGAGGCCGAGGTGCTGACCACCCAGCTGGGGGTGATGCCCCAGTAGGCCGAGATCTCGGCTTCGGTCTTGACGTAGTTCACGTCGCCGCCGAGGCCGGCGAAGTCCTGGATCAGCCGGCCGGTCCAGCCGCGGGTCGGGCGGATCGGATCGTTGCGGCGGTCGACGAACAGGGTGTAGCCCGCCGAGGAGTTCAGGAACGAACCGACCTGGTCGCACAGGGCGTTGGTGCCGCCGCCCAGGCCGCTGCAGAAGTTCGACGGCACGATGATCTCGTCGGACTTCAGGAAGTAGCGGGTGCTGAGCAGGGTGTAGGCGTTCAACGGGTAGGACAGACGCACGCCGCCGCCCGTCGAGCGGTAGTCGTAGGACGAGTACTCGCTGAGGTCATAGCGCGAGTGGAAGGCGTCGAAGCCGGCGCGCAGGTCGCGGCCGAGGAATTTCGGCTCGGTGAAGCGGAAGTCGATCTGCTGGCGCAGCGAGCCCCATTCGACGCGGGCGACGACGTTCTGGCCGCGGCCGCGGAAGTTCCGCTCGGTCACGCCCAGGTTGACGACGAAGGAGTCGACCGAGCTGAAGCCGGCGCCGACGGACAGTTCGCCGGTCGGCTGCTCCTGGACGGTGACGTTGACCACTGAACGGTCCGGGGCCGAGCCGCGCCCCTCCTCGACCGTCACGTCCTTGAAGAAGCCCAGGCCGCGCAGGTTGTTGCGCGAGCGTTCCAGCAGGGTGCGGTTGAAGGCGTCGCCCTCGGTCAGCATCATCTCGCGGCGGATGACGTTGTCGAGCGTGCGGGTGTTGCCGATGATGTTGATGCGGTCGACGTAGACGCGCTGGCCCTCGCGGACATTGAAGGTGACGTCGACGGTGTCGGTCTCGGGATTGGCGCGGTAGGTCGGATCGATCTCGACGAAGGCGTAGCCGGCCGAGCCGGCGGCGAAGGTCAGGGCGTCGACGGCCGACTCGATCTTGTCGCTCTCGTACAGCTGGCCGGTCTTGATCGGCAGCAGCAGCTTGAGGAAGTCGGGGTTCAGCCGGTCGTTCTCGGTGACCACGTCGACGGTCCCGAAATTGTAGCGGTCGCCCTCGTCGACGGTGATGGTGATGCCGAAGGCGCTGTCGTCAGGGGCCAGTTCGGCGATCGCCGACAGGACGCGGAAGTCGTAGTAGCCGCGGTTGGTGTAGAATTTCCGCAGCTGCTCCCGGTCGTAGTCGAGGCGGTTCGGGTCGTAGTTGTCGTTCGAGCCGAAGATCTGCCACCAGCGCGACTCCTTGGTGACCATGACCTCCTGCAGGTCGCCGTCCGAGAAGGCGGTGTTGCCGAGGAAGGTGATGGCGCGCACGCCGGTCTCCGGGCCCTCGTTGATCTCGAAGATCACGTCGACGCGGTTCTGCTCCAGCTGGACCAGCTTGGGCGTGACGGTGGCCGAGATGCGGCCCGACAGGCGGTACAGTTCAACGATCTTGCCGACGTCCTC
>JADGMZ010000094.1 GCA_015234495.1 Brevundimonas sp.
CGCCAATGAGGACTTCGTGCTCAGGCCGGTCCACGCCCACATCAATCTGTTGGGTTTCGCCTCGATGATGCTGTTCGGCCTGTTCTACCGGGCCTTTCCGGCGGCGGGCCGGGGATGGCTGCCGATGGCCCATTTCGGCCTGTCGGTGCTGGGCTTTTTGATCCTGATGCCTTCGCTGGCCCTGATGCTGCTCGAGAAGCCGCTGTTCCTGCCGGCGATGATCGCCTCGGAGATCATGCTGGTCGGTTCGATGCTGCTGTTCGTCATCATCGTCTTCAGGGCGACGATGCGGAAGGAGCCGATGCCCGCCTGATCAGGCGGTGGTCCAGTAGCCGCGGCTGCGGGCGCTGACCGGCGCCCCGGTCTCCTCGACCGCGGCGAGGACGGCGTCGCGGAAGGCGTCGGCCTCGGCGTCCCCTCGCAGCAGGCGCAGCGAGCGGATCATGCGGGTGATGCGCAGGTGGTTGTGGTCCTGCGGCCGCAGCCAGACATCGGTGCGGCCGAGAAAGGCCGCCATCCGGTCCGTCGCCGCCGCCAGGGCGCACTGGGCCAGGCTGGAGTCGCGGATCGCGGTCGCCTCCGCCTCGTCCAGCACCGGCGAATCGGGGACGGCGGCCGACGGCTCCGGCAGCGGGAACAGCCACTGGATGAAGTCGTGGCTCCGCTCCAGCGCCGCGTCGTCAAGGGCCAGCACCTCGAACAGGGTGCGGCCGCGCCCGTCGACGCCCTCGCCCTGCAGAAAGGCCAGCACCCGCCCGCGGCTCTCCATGGCTCAGGCCGCGGCCTTGTCCCAGTCCAGCACCACCTTGCCCGACTGGCCGGACTTCATGGCCTCGAAGCCCTCGCGGTAGTTCTGGTACGGCATCTGGTGGGTGATCAGGGGGGTGAGGTCGAGGCCGGCCTTGAGCAGGCCCAGCATCTTGCGCCAGGTGGTGAACATCTCGCGGCCGTAGACGCCCTTGATGGTCAGGGCCTTGAGGATGATGGCGCCCCAGTCGGTCTCCATCGGCTTCGAGGGAATGCCCAGCATGGCCAGGCCGCCGCCCATGATCAGGGTGTCGACGCACTGGCGGAAGGCGATCGGCGAGCCCGACATCTCCAGCGCCACGTCGAAGCCGACTTTCATGCCGAGTTCGTGGATGACGTCGTGCAGATCCTCGCGGGAGGTGTTCACCGTGCGCACGCCCGGCGCGACCTTCTGCGCCAGCTCGAGGCGGAAGTCGTTGATGTCAGTCAGGACCACGGTGCGGGCCCCGGCGTGGCGGGCGACGGCGGCGGCCATGATGCCGATCGGGCCGGCGCCGGTGACCAGCACGTCCTCGCCGAGCAGGTCGAACTGCTGGGCCGTGTGCACGGCGTTGCCGAACGGGTCGAGGATGGAGCCGATCTCGTAGGGCACGTCGTCCGGCAGTTCGATGACGTTGAAGGCCGGGGCGACGACGAATTCGGCGAAGGCCCCCTGGCGGTTGACGCCGATGCCCTTGGTCGCCGGGTCGAGGTGGAAATGGCCGGCGCGCGCGGCTTCCGAATTGAGGTCGATGACGTGGCCCTCGGCCGAGACGCGCTGGCCGATCTTGAGGCGGCGGTCGACGTCCTTGCCGATGGCGACGATCTCGCCGGCGAACTCGTGGCCGGTGATCATCGGCACGGGGACGTTCTTCTGGCTCCACTCGTCCCAGTTCCAGATGTGGATGTCAGTGCCGCAGACGGCGGTGCGGTGCACCTTGATCAGCACGTCCTCGTCGCCGGCGACCGGGATGGGGGCGTCGATGAGCTCCAGCCCTTCGGCCGGCTTCGTCTTGGCGAGGGCCTTCATGGTGTTGGTCATGGTTCCTGCTCTTTCACCCGTCATGGCCGGGCTCGTCCCGGCCATCCATGAGCGCGGGATCCTGATTTGCCGCGTGGTCTGGGAGGCCGTGCCCGTCCTGTCAACGCCGGTGTTCATGGGTGGCCGGGACAAGCCCGGCCATGACGGTGAAAGTTAGCTGTGAGGCCGGAGTTCCGGCCAACGCTCATAGTCGGTGGCGCCCATCAGGGTCGGGAAGAGATCGTCCCAATGCGGGTTGTTCCGTTCGATCAGGTTGATCTTCCACTCGCGCTTGTACTTCTTGAGCTGTTTTTCCCGGCGAATGGCGCTGACGATGGTCTCGTGGGTTTCGTACCAGACGAGACGGGCCACGCCGTAGCGGGCCGTGAAGCCCTTGCCCTGGCCTCCGCGATGCTGGCCGGCGCGTGTCGGCAGCTGACTCGTGACGCCGATGTCGATCGTGCCGTGCTTGCGGCTGGCCATCATGTAGACGGCGATCCAGACATTGAAGGTATCCCGCGAGACCATGTCGCTTCCCCCAACCCGTCATCGGCGGGCTTGTCCCGGCGATCCATGAGCGCGGACGGGTCTTCAAGCGCACAGTGGCCACCCCGTCCGCCGGAGTCCATGGATGGCCGGGACAAGCCCGGCCATGACGGTGAAGGAGTGGTTAGGGAGGCTAGATGACGCCCAGCTCTTTCCCCGCGGTCGTGAAGGCCTCCACGGCCTGATCGATCTGGTCGAAGGTGTGGGCCGCCGACATCTGGGTGCGGATGCGGGCCTGGCCGCGCGGCACCACCGGGAAGCTGAAGCCGATGACGTAGACGCCGAGCTCCAGCATGCGGGCGGCCATGTCCTGGGCCAGCTTGGCGTCGCCGAGCATGACCGGGATGATCGGGTGCTCGCCGGGCAGCAGGTTGAAGCCCGCCCCGTTCATGGCGGCGCGGTAGCGGGACGCGTTGGCGAAAAGCTGCTTGCGCAGGGCGTCGCCCTCGTCGCCTGCGGCGATACGGATGGCCTCCAGCGACGAACCGCAGACGGCGGGCGCGAGCGCGTTGGAGAACAGGTACGGGCGCGCCCGCTGCTTGAGCAGCTGAACCACCGGCGTGGTGGCGCAGATGAAGCCGCCCATGGCCCCGCCCAGCGCCTTGCCGAAGGTGCCGGTGACGAAGTCGACCTTCACCTCGTGGTTGGCGTAGGAGCCGCGCCCCTGCGGACCGAGGAAGCCGGTGGCGTGGCAGTCGTCGACCATGATCAGGGCGTCGTAGCGGTCGGCGAGGGCGCGGATGTCCTTCAGCTTCGCGATATAGCCGTCCATCGAGAAAGCGCCGTCGGTGGCGATGATGATGTCGCGCGCGCCGTCGGCCCGGGCCTGCTTCAGCTGGGCCTCGAGGTCGGCCATGTCCGAATTGGCGAAGCGGTAGCGCTTCGCCTTGCACAGGCGGACGCCGTCGATGATCGAGGCGTGGTTCAGGCTGTCCGAGACGATGGCGTCCTCGGCCCCGAACAGGGGTTCGAAGATGCCGCCGTTGGCGTCGAAGGCGGCGGCGAACAGGATGGCGTCCTCGAAGCCGAGATAATCGGCGATGGCCTGTTCCAGCTCCTTGTGGATCTCCAGCGTGCCGCAGATGAAGCGCACCGAGGCGGTGCCCGCGCCCCACTGTTCCTGCGCCTTGATGCCCGCCTGGGTGACCCGTTCGTCGCCAGCCAGGCCGAGGTAGTTGTTGGCGCAGAAGTTGAGGACGTCGCGGCCGCCGACCCTGATGACGGGGCCCTGGCGGGACGCGATGACGCGCTCGGGCTTGGTCAGGCCCTGGGCGTCGATGTCGGCGAGTTCCGCGGAGACGCGGTCGTGGAAGCTGGCTGTCATGCGCGCTCCGCTACGCCGTTTTCGGCGTGGTTTGAAGCCCCCGCCAACTCAGGTGGAGGGAACCGGCGTGGGCTCCGCCTCCGCCCTGACCGGGCTGACTGAAATCCGGCCGCCGCAGGGCTGGAGCGCTTGATCGAGCGTTACGGGCGAGGTGTCGCCATAGGCCGTCACCCGAATGCGCGCCGCCTTCGGGCAGACCCGTTCGCCCTGGCCCTCGTGGGGAATGGCGCTCCAGGCGATGTCGAAGAAGGCCTTCTCCCGCGGCGCCAAGCTGACGAGGATGTTGGCCTGGCCCTCGCGCGAATAGCCCCCGGGCCGTTGCTCGGTGCGCATGGCCTCGAGATCGCGCCCCTGCGCGTCCTGGAGGGCGACAGCGGGATAGCCGTGAATCCGGCAGGCCTGCGAGCCGACGTTCTGGACGCCGATTATGGTGACCCGGCTGCCGGCGCCGGCATCGCCGCCCTCGGCCGATAGTCGGAGCTGGGGCCCCTTGCAGGGCGGTTCCGACATTCCACGCGGATCGGGCGCCTGAACCAGCTCGGGGCCGGCGCCGACGGATGGCGACGACGGCCGGCTGCAGCGCTCCAGCACCACCGTACCGATCTCTTCGTCAGGGCCGAGGCGGCTGAGGGTGGCGCCCTCGGTCCCGTCGCGATTCGCCGTCCACCATTCGACGCCGGAGCCGATGTAGCGGGCGCCGGAGGCCGACTGGGCCGTGCGCAGGACGTAGGTCTGCCCCTTGTAGGACAACCGGGCGCTGGAAGTGTCGGGATAGGCGACGGCGATCGACTGTCCGCTCTCGCAGGCGTAGCTGACCGGCGGGGCGGCCGGCGCGGTCGGGGCCGGCGACGGCTCGACCGGCTGCGGCGGGACGGCGGCCTCTTCGGTGCAGGCGGCCACGAGGGCAAGGCTGGCGACGAAGGCGCAGGCGGGGCTCAGACGGCGCATGGGCGTTTTCCCGTTCCGGTCGCAGGGTCAACGCCAGCGAACGTCAAAGGCTCCGCTTGGGCAAGCGTCAGGCCAGGATTCGCCCGATCACCTGCCGCAGATTGCCCAGGTCCCGCTCTGAAAGCACGCCCAGGCGTCGAAGGATCAGCCTCTGTTCGATCGTCGCGAAGACTGGCTTGACGGCGGAGGCCTTGAGCAGTCCCGCCTGTTCCCAGTCCTGCAGCCAGAGATCTCCGTAGGCCGTGGAAGGGCGCAGCTGGCTGGTGATCGCCATCAGGACGGCATCAGCCCGGGCGGCGGAATAATCGCGGCCGCTGACGACGACGGCGGGACGCTTCTTCGAGGCGGACTGGTCCGTGAACGGGAAGGGGACGAGACGACGTCGCCGAACTCACAGCGCATCGTAGACGTCGTTTTCCGGGTCGTCCCAGACCTGGGAGAAGGCGGGGGCCGCAGTCGAGCCCGCGGCTCGGGTCAGCGCCATGTCCCGCTCGCGCGCGGCAATGAAGTCGACGAAGGCCTCGATTTCGGCGATCCGCTCGTCAGGAAGGGCGCAGATCGTTTCGAACAGGGCCTTGGGGCCGGGCGCGTTCATGGGCGTTCTCCACCTTCGCAGATACCGCAAACGGCCCGGCCTGGCCAGTTTACGGCTCAGGCGGTCAGCAGCCGGGGCAGCTTGAAAGTGACCGTCTCGCGGGCGCCGTCGTCCTCGACCAGGGTGACGTCGAAGCGGGCGCGGACGGCGTCGATCAGCTCCTCGATCAGGGTTTCGGGGGCCGAGGCGCCGGCGGTGATGCCGAGGGTCGAGACGCCATCGAACCAGCTCCAGTCGACATGGCCGGCGTCGTCGACCAGGCGGGCGTCGCGCGCGCCGGCGCGCATGGCGACCTCGACGAGACGGGCGGAGTTGGAGGAGTTCTTCGATCCGACCACCAGCACCAGGTCGCAGCCCTGGCCCAGGGCCTTAACCGCCAGGAGGCGGTCAAGGCCCTGGGCCAGGGCTG
>JADGMZ010000095.1 GCA_015234495.1 Brevundimonas sp.
GGCGCTGTTCCAGACCATGGAGCGGCCGGACGACGGCCGCTGGGCCGAGCATCACCACGCCGTCATCGAACGCTTCGGCCGCTTCCCGCACCGCAACCGCGCGCTGGGCCGGGAGACGACGGCGGAGGAAGCCGCCTTCCTCGAGCAGGACGGCTTCCGGGGCTGACCCATGCAGCGCTGCCGCGAGTGCGCGACGATCCTGCAGGAGGGCCGCAACTGGCACGCCTCCTATGCGGCGCGGAACTACCGCCACTGCATGGATTGCGCCCGCGCCTACTCGCGCCGGCGCTATGGCAAGCTGAAGCCGACGGTGAAGCGGCGCGTCCCGGCCGGCGGGCTGACTGCGCGCACGCCGATGACGGCGCGCGACCGGGCGGTGCGCAACCGGGCCGAACTGGCGCGGCAGCGGCGCGATCGCGAGTGAGCCGTCTCAGGTCCCGAGGAAGACCGCGCGGACAAAGACGCGGTAGGCGAGAATCTGACCGGCCAGCAGCCGCGGCTGCCTAACCGCCTTGGCGATGACGATGCCGCCGTCGACGACGGCCAGCAGCATGTCGGCGAGATCGCGCAGGTCGACGTCGA
Organism: Brevundimonas sp.; assembly: GCA_015234495.1. Classification (GTDB taxonomy): domain Bacteria; phylum Pseudomonadota; class Alphaproteobacteria; order Caulobacterales; family Caulobacteraceae; genus Brevundimonas. Next base: position 583 of record JADGMZ010000095.1, read on the forward strand.
CCTTCGGCGGATAGATGGCGGCGATGGCCTCGATGCGGGTCAGGAACTGGTCGCGCCAGGTCTCGGTCATCCCGGTCAGCAGCGTCCGGACCCGGCCGTCGAACTGCTGGTCCTGGTAGATGAAGGTAGCGACCAGGCAGCCGGGCCGCTCGGCCTGGATGTCGGCCATGGTCTCGGCCAGCAGCTTCAGCCCGGCGAGGTAGGCGTGGAGCGGATCGTCGACCAATTGGGCGGCGCGGTCGAACATCTCCTCGAAGACGCCGAGATCGCGGTCGCGGAAGCGCTCGATCAGGGCCAGGGCGAGGTCGTTCTTGTCGCGGAAGTGGTAGAAGAAGCCGCTCTTGGTGATGCCCGCCTCGAACAGGATCTCGTCGATCGAGGTGGCGGCGAAGCCCTTGGCAAGCACGGAGGCCTCGGCGACGTCCATGATGCGGTCGCGGGTCTGTTCGCCGCGGGGGACGCGCAGGGCCGGCCGTTCGCGAAGCAGGGTCTGCACCATGAGTGCGGTTTTCCTCATTCTCGCCACATCGTGCGCCGCCCCCAAGGCTGAAGACGCCTGACAGGCCGTTGAAAACGGGTGGGAAATACGCCCCGGAAGCTGACTGGACCACGCGAAGGCTAAACCGGCGCGGCGGTGTCCATTACCACAGAGATCTCCCCAACTCGCCTCCCCGGAGATTAAAGATGATCAATGTTGTAACCGTTTCCATAGCTGCGATGTTCGCGGCCTTCATACTGCTGGATACTGTCTGGCGGCCGCGCGACTACCCGAACACCCCGACGTGGCGGCTCAAGGGACTGGCGGCCTTCGCCGTCTACATGGTGATCGCCCTGTTCGCCCCGCTGGTTTGGGACGCCTTCCTCGCCGAGCACCGGCTGATCGACCTGACGGCCACGCCGCTGTGGCTGCAGCTCGGGGTCGGCTTCGTGATGTTCCAGCTGACCATGTACCTGTGGCACCGGACCATGCACGGCGTGGACTTCCTGTGGCGGCATCTGCACCAGACGCACCATTCGGCCGACCGCGTCGATGTCTGGGGCGCCTTCTGGTTCCACCCGCTCGACATGCTGGGCTTCACCCTTCAGGGCAGCCTGGCGCTGGTGTGGATCGTCGGCCTGTCGGTCGAGGCGGTGATCCCCATCGTGCTGGTCAACAGCTTCATGGCCATGTTCACCCACGCCAATGTGCGCACGCCGCGCCGGCTGGGCTGGTTCATCGCCCGGCCCGAGATGCATGCGGCGCATCATGAGCGGGGAGTGCACCGGTCGAACTACTGCGACCTGCCCCTGATCGACATGATCTTCGGGACGTATCGCAATCCCGCGACCGCGCCGAAGCAGGCGGGGTTCTTCGACGGCGCGTCGAACCGGCTGGGCGCGCTGCTGGTCGGGAAGAGGCTGGCCTAAATTCCTTCTCCCCTTGCGGGAGAAGGTGGCCGAGCGGAGCGAGGTCGGATGAGGGGTCGCGCCGGCGGAAGCGTGCGACCCCTCACCCGTCCGCACAAGGACGACGGCTGACACCGTCGTGTGCGGTCTCCCTCTCCCGCAAGGGGAGAGGGCGTCGGTTTCTGTGGGCAAGCGAATCAGTGCTCTGCCAACCGCCGCGAATCATCGGCATCCTGTTCCCATGAACGCCGCCGTCGCCCTCGCCGAACTGGAAGCCCGCACCGGAGCCGTCGCGGCCGACCATCCGGAGTGGCAGTACCTGAACCTGCTGCGGGACATCCTCGACAACGGGGCGGTGCGGGACGACCGGACGGGCACGGGCACGCGCGGCGTGTTCGGGCGGCAGATGCGCTTCGACCTGTCCAAGGGCTTTCCGGTCCTGACCACCAAGAAGCTGCACCTGCGCTCGATCATCGTCGAACTGCTGTGGTTCCTGCGCGGCGAGACCAACATCGGCTGGCTGAAGGAAAACGGGGTCAGCATCTGGGACGAATGGGCCAACGCCGAGGGCGAGCTGGGGCCGGTGTACGGCAAGCAGTGGCGGTCATGGGCCGCGCCGGACGGGCGGGTCATCGACCAGATCGAGAAGCTGATCCACGGGTTGAAGACCAATCCGAACGGGCGCCGGCATATCGTCAGCGCGTGGAACCCGGCGGATGTCGACGACATGGCCCTGCCGCCGTGCCACTGCCTGTTCCAGTTCTTCGTCGCCGACGGCAAGCTGAGCTGCCAGCTGTACCAGCGCAGCGCCGATGTGTTCCTGGGGGTGCCGTTCAACATCGCGTCCTATGCCCTGCTGACCATGATGATGGCGCAGGTGTGCGGGCTGGAGCCGGGCGAGTTCGTGCACACCTTCGGCGACGCCCACCTGTATCTGAACCACATCGAGCAGGCGGAGACGCAGCTGGCCCGCGAGCCGAGGCCGCTGCCGGTGATGACCATCGCGCCGAAGGACGACCTGTTCGCCTACCGGCTGGAGGATTTCGTGCTCGAGGGCTACGAGCCCTGGCCGCACATCAAGGCGCCGGTGGCGGTCTGACGTCATGGACCTCAAGGCCCTGCAGGCCGACGTCCTGCGCATCTCCGACATCTACGCCCGCGAGCACGGCATCGACCGGTCCGGGGACTGGGCGCTGCTGAAGCTGCAGGAGGAGCTGGGCGAGCTGACGGCCGAGCATCTGCGCATGAGCGGGCGGGCGCGGGGCGCGGCCGACGCCGGCAAGCTGGGCGACGAGGCGGCGGATGTGCTGGGCATGCTGCTGATCTACTGCGACCGGGCGGGGATCGATCTGGAACAGGCGATGCAGCGGAAATGGCTGCATTGGCTGGAGACGAAGGCGTGAGCGCCCTGCCCCATCTCGCCCTCGTCGTCGCCCGGGCCCGGAACGGGGTGATCGGGAAGGATGGCGGCCTACCGTGGCGGCTACGCTCGGACCTGCAGCGGTTCAAGGCGGTGACCATGGGCAAGCCGTGCATCATGGGGCGGCGGACATGGGACAGCCTGCCGCTGAAGCCCCTGCCCGGCCGGCTGAACCTGGTGCTGTCGAAGGACGAGTCCTTCGAGGCGAAGGGGGCGCTGGTCTGCACCACCCTGGACGAGGCGGTGGAGATCGCGCGCGAGACGGCCGAGGAGGACGGGGTGGACGAGGTCTGCGTCATCGGCGGGACGGCGCTGTTCGCGGCGGCGCTGCCGCGGGCGAAGCGGCTGTATCTGACCGAGGTCGAGGCCGAGCCGGAGGGCGACGCGGTATTTCCGGCGTTCGACGAGGGGGCGTGGGTCGAAGTCTCGTCCGAGGCGGTTGCGGCGGGCGAGAAGGATGACCACGACTTCGTCTTCCGGGTGCTGGAGAGGAAATGACCATGCTGATCGTGACCACCAACGACGTGCCCGGCCATCGGGTGGTGAAGACGCTGGGGCTGGTGCGGGGCATCACGGTGCGGTCGAGGAACGCCATCAGCGACATGGTCGGCGGCTTCCAGTCGATGCTGGGCGGCAGGGTTGGCGCCTATGTGAAGCTGGCCGAGGCGTCGCGGGCCGAGGCCTATCAGGAGCTGGTCGCCCACGCGCAGGAGATGGGGGCCAATGCCGTGATCGCCATGCGCTACGAGGCCAACGAGATCATGGAGGGCGTCACCGAGGTGCTGGCCTACGGCACGGCGGTGGTGGTCGAGGCGGAGTAGCTGTCCAACTCGGCGAGCAACTGATCGCGCCAGATCAGGTCCTGGACGGGGCATCGGAGCTGGTGGATCTCGTGCGAGAGCCAGTCGCCCTCGCCCTGCAGGCGTTCCCGGGCATGGTGGGCGAGCCCCTCGTCCCAGGCGTCATTCGGACCGAACAGGGCGTGGTGCAGGTCCAGCGGCTTTTCGGGCGGCGGCAGGAAGCGCCAGGTCGGCGGCGCGTCGTATGTGGCGACCTGATGCTCGGCCATCGCCCTGACGAGCACGAACCACCAGAAGGGCGGCGCCTCGTCCGACGCGGCGATCCGGGTGCGGAGCTCGGCGGCGAGGTCGGCGACCCCAAGGCCGGTCATCCGCATGGCCCGGCCGGTGGCGCCGGGCTGGTCGCCCCAGATCATCGGATAGTGATCGGCCCAGAATAGGTCGTGCAGCCGCTGTCGGCCCGAAGCTCCCAGCAGGCCGACGCCGAGGATTACCCCCGCGAGGCAGTCCGTCGACGGCAGCTCCGTCCTGCCGTCGTCGACGAGGAAGCGGTCGAGAAGCGCCGCATCGCCGATCCAGCCCGCCAGGGCCGGCAGGTATTCCGCGAACAACATGCGCCCGACGCAGGTCTCGACGGCCGCGCGTACGTCGGCCTCCATCCCGTCGGACGGCAGGTGGACGAGACCGTCGACGGCGGCGGGGGCGGCGTCCCAGTTCGGTTCGCAGGCGTAGTGGAACAGCATGGTACGGGCCTCTTCGAGCCCGGCCCAGCCGAAGGCCCACAGCAGCAGCGGGTCGGCCCCTTCGACCAGCCGCTCCCCCTCGACGAAACGGTCATACAGGCGCCGGACCATGGCGGCGTCGCCATGCCGGGCGATCGGATCGATCAGGTCTCCGTTGGCGGCGGGATCGGCCAGCAGGACGGGTAGCAGGGCCTCGGCGTCCGCGGGGCCGCCGCGCAGGGAGATCAGGTCCACGGCGGCGCCGCGCACCAGCGGATGCAGGGTTTCGGTCAGCAGGCGGCGAGTCGAGAACAGCATGGCGACGCAGGCTAGAGACTGCTCCGGGCCGGGCAAGCCGCTGTCAGGTTTCCAAAGCCGGTTCAGACGCCCAGCAAGTCGGCGATCCGGGCCGCCACCACCGCGAAGCGGCGGGCAGCGACGCCGTCGGGGTCGGTGGTGACCAGTGGAACGCCGGCGTCACCGGCTTCGCGCAGGGCGGCGTCGAGGGGCAGATCGCCGAGGAAGGGCACCCCGAGCCGGCCGGCCTCGGCCTCGGCCCCGCCGGAGCCGAAGACCGCGCCGGACATGTTCTCGATCTGGCCCAGGGTCGGCACATTGACCTTCTGGAACAGGGTGTGGGCCCGGCGGGCCTCGGCCAGGGCCACCTCCTGCGGGGTCGAAACGATCACCGCCCCGTCCAGCGGG
>JADGMZ010000096.1 GCA_015234495.1 Brevundimonas sp.
GGCAGGGCCGGCGCCGCCGAGACCGAGCTGAACGCCGTCGCGGCCCGCGCCCGGGCCCGCGCCGCGGCGGGGCCGTGCCGCGACCCCGACCTGGCCGTGGTCCGCGCACGGGTCGATGGCGCCTTCTCGGGCTGGACGCGCACGCCGCGCATGACCTTTCCCGGCAAGACCCGGCCGTGGATCGCCGACCGCGCCGCCTGGAGCCGGCCCGGCTGGCGCCTGAAGCAGGCCTCGCGGGTCGGGGCCTCGCCGGTGACCTTCGGCTACGCCGGGGCGGACGAGGCGTCAGCCCTGACGGCGGTGGTCTCGTTCGTCGGCGAGTCGCGCCCCTACGCCGCCCGCATCGTGTTCCGCGATGCGGCCCTGGCGCCCCGAGCCTGGCTGTCCGGCGACGGCCTGGCCCCCGCCTCGGCGCGGGCCAGCGTCTGGGCCGCCGGAGTTTCTCCGGCGGGGACGGCCCTGCTGGCCGAGGGCCGCCGCGCCGGCGAGGCCTGGCGCTTCCCCGCCTCGGCCGCCGACCGGCTGGCGCGGCTCGATCCGCGCGAGACCTTCCTGATCGAATTCCACTTCCGCGACGGCAGCGTGGCCACGGCCCGCTTCGAAGCCGGCGATTTCGCCGCCGGCCGCGCCTTCATGGCGATGGGCGCACTGTAGGGGCCAGGGGCCGCGGGCATGGCGTCTGCATCAGCCCGCCTCCTTAACGCCCCGTTTACCACGAACACGGCAGTTTCTGCCTAGCGGGCGTGTTCAGGTATCCCGCGTGTATCGGGGCGGAACGCGTGGGCGGCTTCACGGCGGCGTTGCAGAGATTCGGGATCGGTCGGCTGACCGTGGTGCTGGGCGTCGCCGCCGGCGTCGCGGCCGTGCTGGTGGCCGTAATGCTGCGCATCGGCCAGCCGCCCGACGCCCTGCTGTACTCCAACCTCGACCTGCGCGAGGCCTCCGAGATCACCACCGCGCTCGACAGCGCCGGCATTAAATACTCCTCCAGGGGCGACGGCTCGACCATCTTCGTCAGCCGCGACAAGGTCGGAGAGGCGCGCCTGCTGGTCGCCGGCAAGGGGCTCGTGACCTCGGGCAGCGTCGGCTACGAGATCTTCGACAACCAGTCGGTGCTGGGCCAGACCGAGTTCCAGCAAAACCTCAATGAAAAGCGCGCCCTAGAGGGCGAACTGGCCCGCACCATCATGACCCTGCGCGGCGTCACCTCGGCGCGGGTGATGATCGCCCTGCCGGCCCGCCAGCTGTTCCAGACCGCCACCGCCGAGCCGACCGCGGCCGTGGTCGTCGGCGTCAGCGGCGGGACCCTGACCGGCGCCCAGGTCCAGGCCATCCGCAACGTGGTCGCCTCCTCGGTGCCCAATCTGAAGCCGGAGAAGGTCACCCTGACCGACACCTCCAACCGCACCCTCGCCGCCGGGTCTGACGCCGAGGGCTTCAGCGCCGCCTCGGCCCAGGAGGCCAAGTCCTCGACCGAGGCCGAGCTTCAGGCGCGCATCCAGAACATCGTCGAGGGCGTCGTCGGGGCCGGCGCGGCCAAGGTGGTCGTCACCGCCGACATCGATCACAGCCGATCGACCACCCAGGAACAGCGCTATGATCCTGATGGCCAGGTGGTTCGGTCGATGTCGACCAACGGCTCGGAAAGCGCCGACACCACGGGCGTCAACGACGGCGGCGCGACGGCGACCAACAACATCCCCGGCGGCGCGGACCCGGCGACGACGCCGATCGGCTCGCGCGACAGCCAGACCACCGAGACCACCAACTACGAGATCTCGAACACCACCACGACCACGGTCAAGGAGGCTGGCGAGGTCAAGAAGCTGGCCGTCTCCGTCGCCGTCGACGGCAAATGGACGCCCGGAGCCAACGGCGGCGAGCCGACCTACGCCCCGCGCACCGCCGAGGAGATCGCCCAGATCAAGGCCCTGGTCGCCGCCGCTGTCGGCATCGACGAGGCCCGCGGCGACAAGCTCGAGGTGCAGAACGTCCGCTTCGCCCGCGAGGTCGCCACGCCGGGCGGGGTCGAGGCCGGCTCGTCGCTGTTCAACTTCACCAAGAACGACCTGATGCGCGGCGTCGAGCTGCTGGTCCTGTTGATCACCGGCGTGCTGCTGATCTTCTTCGTGCTGCGCCCCCTGCTGAAGACCGCCACCGGCGGCGGCGCCGCCCAGCCGCAGCTGCCGGGGGGAACGCCGGTGACGCCGCTGCAGACCACCATCATGGCCGGCGGCGCCCCGATGGCCCAGCTGGCCGGTCCGTCCGACATGGAGCAGCGGCTCGACATCGCCCGCATCGAGGGTCAGGTGAAGGCCTCCTCGGTCAAGAAGGTCGCGGACTTCGTCGAGAAGCATCCTGAGGAATCGACCTCGATCCTGCGCAGCTGGGTGCACGAAGGCTGATGGCCGCCCGGATGGTCACCAAGAAGCCGGCGGTGGACGATGTCAGGAAGCTGACCGGTCCGGAGAAGGCCGCCGTCATCCTGCTTTCGCTGGGCGAGGATCACACCCGCCTGTGGCAGAGCCTCGACGACGACGAGATCAAGGAAATCTCCCAGGCCATGGCCTCGCTGGGCACGGTCAGCGCCCAGGTGGTCGAGGAACTGTTGGTCGAGTTCGTCTCGGGCATGAGCGGCTCGGGCGCGGTCATGGGCAGCTACGAACAGACCCAGCGCCTGCTGGCCTCCTTCATGCCCGGCGACCGGGTCGACGCCCTGATGGAGGAAATCCGCGGCCCGGCCGGCCGCACCATGTGGGACAAGCTCGGCAATGTGAACGAGGCCGTGCTCGCCAACTATCTGAAGAACGAATACCCGCAGACGGTCGCGGTGGTGCTGTCGAAGATCAAGGCGGACCACGCCGCCCGGGTGCTGACCAGCCTGCCCGAGGACTTCGCCCTCGAATGCGTCCAGCGCATGCTGCGCATGGAGCCGGTCCAGCGCGACATCCTCGACAAGATCGAACAGACCCTGCGCACCGAGTTCATGTCCAACCTGGCCCGCACCTCCAAGCGCGACAGTCACGAGTTGATGGCCGACATCTTCAACAGCTTCGACCGCCAGACCGAGGCCCGCTTCATCGGCGCCCTCGAGGAACGCAACCGCGAAGCGGCCGAGCGCATCCGCGCCCTGATGTTCGTGTTCGAGGACCTCGCCAAGCTGGACCCCGGCGGCATCCAGACCCTGCTGCGCGCGGTCGAGAAGGACGCCCTCGCCCTGGCCCTGAAGGGAGCCTCCGAGGCCCTGCGCGAACTGTTCTTCTCCAACATGTCCGAGCGCGCCTCCAAGATCATGCGCGAGGACATGGAGACCATGGGGCCGGTGCGCCTGAAGGACGTCGACCAGGCCCAGATGGCCATGGTCCAGGTGGCTAAGGACCTCGCCGCCAAGGGCGAGATCATGCTGGTCGGCCAGGGCGCAGACGACGAGTTGATCTACTGACATGACCGTCCGTCCCGCCAGCACCCCGTTCGTCTTCGACACCGAGTTCGACGCCTCGGGCGTCGTCGTCCAGGCCTCCGCCTGGCAGCCGACCCGCCGCGCCTACGCCGTGGCCGAGGTCGAGGCCCTGCTCGCCCAGGCCCGTCAGGAAGCGCGCGAGGCGGCCCTGGCCGAGAGCGAGAGCCTCCAGGCCATGGCCCTGTCGGCGATCGGCGAGGCGCTGGCCGCCGCCGTCCCGGCCCTGACCCGCGTGGCCCGCGCCCACCGCGAGCAGTCCGCCGAACTGGCTCTGGCCGCCGCCCGGGTGGTCGCCGCCTCGGCGCTCGACCGCTTTCCGGCCGGACCGCTGCAGGCCGCGCTGGAGGCGCTGGGCCAGGAGATCGACGCCTCGCCCCGCATGGTCGTCCGCACCGGCGGGCTGGACGAGTCCACCCGGGCCCGCATTGAGCGGCTGTGCGCCGACGCCGGCTTCTCGGGCGTGGTCGCTTTCCGCGACGAGCCTGGCCTGCCGCCGGCCTCGTTCCAGCTGGAATGGGCCGATGGCCGCGCCGAGTTCGAACCTGAAGCCGCCTTCGCCCGCATGCGCGAGGCGCTGCACTCCGCCCTCGCCGGCGAGGCCGGGCATGCTGAAACCCTCATCGACACCTCACTGGAAGGGAGGCCGTAATGGCGTCCGACACCATGGCCCTGGAGGAGTTTCCCGACTCCACCCCGATCACCGTCAACGAGGAGGCGACCGACAAGAGCGCCAGCGACCTGGCGCCCGTGTTCGACGTGCCGGTCAATATCTCGGCGGTGCTGGGCAAGGCCCACATGTCCGTGGCCCAGCTGCTCAAGCTGAACCGCGGCTCGGTGCTCGAGCTGGACCGCAAGGTCGGCGAGGCCATCGACATCTTCGTCAACAACCGTCTGGTCGCCCGCGGCGAGGTGGTGGTGGTCGAGGACCGTCTGGGCGTGACCATGACGGAAATCATCAAGACCGAGGACTCGGGCGCCTGAGGCGGCGACCGGCTGTAAGAGATTAGAGGAGAAGACCCATGCGGCTTCTGGTGGTTGGCAGGCTCAGCGGACAGCTGGCGACGGCGGTGAAGATGGCCATGGCGCACGGCGCCAAGGTGCAGCACGTCGAGCGTGGCGATCAGGCGACCGAACAGCTGCGGCGAGGGCAGGGGGCCGACCTGCTGATGGTCGACTACCGCGTCGACATCGCCGCCCTGATCGCCGCCAACGAGGCCGAGCGCATCCACGTGCCGGTGGTGGCCTGCGGCGTGGACGCCGATGCGGTGGACGCCGCCAACGCCATCCGCGCCGGCGCCAAGGAGTTCATCCCCCTGCCGCCGGAAGCCGATCTGATCGCCGCCGTGCTGTCGGCCGTCGCCGACGACGAGCGCCCGCTGATCTCGGCCGACCCGGCCATGAAGGCGGTGATCGGTCTGGCCGACCAGGTGGCCCGTTCGGAAGCCTCCATCCTGATCACCGGCGAAAGCGGCGTCGGCAAGGAGGTCATGGCCCGCTATCTGCACGCCGGATCGAAGCGCGCCGACCGGCCCTTCATCAGCGTCAACTGCGCCGCCATCCCCGACAACCTGCTGGAATCCGAGCTGTTCGGCCACGAGAAGGGCGCCTTCACCGGGGCCATGGCGCGCCGCATCGGCAAGTTCGAGGAGGCCGACGGCGGCACCCTTCTGCTCGACGAAATCTCCGAGATGGACGTCCGCCTGCAGGCCAAGCTGCTGCGCGCCCTGCAGGAGCGGGTCATCGACCGCGTCGGCGGCGCCAAGCCGGTGCCGGTCAACATCCGCGTCATCGCCACCTCGAACCGCGACCTCGCCAAGTCGGTGGCCGAGGGGACCTTCCGGGAAGACCTGCTCTATCGTCTGAACGTCGTGAACCTGCGCCTGCCGGCCCTGCGCGAGCGTCCGGGCGACATCGCCGTGCTGGCCGACCACTTCGTCAAGAAATACGCCGCCGCCAACGGCGTCCCGGTCAAGCCGATCTCTGTCGACGCCCGCCGCGCCCTGGTCTCGCACCGCTGGAACGGCAACGTCCGCGAGCTGGAGAACGCCATGCACCGCGCCGTGCTGCTGGCGACCGGGCCGGAGATCGGCGTCGACGCCCTGCGCCTGCCCGATGGCCAGCCGCTGGGGGCCGGTTCGCC
>JADGMZ010000097.1 GCA_015234495.1 Brevundimonas sp.
CCTGCCGGACGAGGCGGCGAAGGAAGCCGTGGCGATGATCGAGAACCCCAAGGTGCGGGTGATCGACGCCTCGACGGCGTATCGGGTCGATCCGGCGTGGACCTATGGCTTCGCCGAGATGGCGGCGGGGCAGGCGGAGCGGATCGCGGCGGCGACGCGGGTGTCGAACCCGGGCTGCTATCCGACCGGGTTCATCGGGCTGGTGCGGCCGATGGTGAGCGCGGGGATCATCCCGGCGGGGTGGCCGGTGAGCGTCAATGCGGTGTCGGGATACTCGGGCGGCGGCAAGGCGATGATCGCGGAGTTCGAGGCGGGGGCGGAGCCGTACCGCGCCTACGGCCTGACGCTGAAGCACAAGCATGTGCCGGAGATGACGACGCACACCGGGCTGGAGCGTCCGGTGCTGTTCGCGCCGGCGGTGGGGGCCTACCGGCAGGGGATGCTGGTCGAGGTTCCGCTGCACCTGGGAGCCTTGCCGGGGTCGCCGTCGGTGGAGGTGGTGCACGGGGCGCTGGTCGAGGCCTATGCGGACGCGCGTTTCGTCGAGGTGGCGCCGCTGGAGGCGACCGAGGCCATGACCGGCATCGATCCGGAGGCGCTGAACGGGACCAACCGGATGCGGCTGCACGTGTTCGGCGACCGGGGCGGGGAGCAGGCCCGGCTGGTGGCCCTGCTGGACAACCTCGGCAAGGGGGCGTCGGGGGCGGCGGTGCAGAACCTCAATCTGATGCTGGGGCTGGACGAGGGGGTTGGGCTGAAGTGATCCTTCTCCCCTTGCGGGAGAAGGGATTGAAAACCGCCGGCTTCGTGCCGACGTATCACCGATCATGACCCGTCTCTCCCGCCGCCATCTGTTGCTGACCGCCGGCGCGGCGGCCGTCGGCGGCTGCACGCCCGGTCCGGCGGACGCGTCCGAGCGGCGGTATGCGGATTCGCCGTTCCGGCGGATCACCGACGCCCAGTGGCGGGCGCGGCTGCCGCGGGCCAGCTATGACGTGCTGCGCCACGAGGCGACCGAGCGGCCGGGGACGAGCGCGCTCAATGACGAGCACCGCCGCGGGACCTATGTGTGCCGGGGCTGCGAGCTGCCGCTGTTCCGATCGCAGTGGAAATTCGAGAGCGGCACCGGCTGGCCGAGCTTCTACGACGTCATCGCCGCCAATATCGGGACGAAGACGGACTACGGCCTCGGCATCCCGCGCACCGAGTATCACTGCGCCCGCTGCCTGGGGCACCAGGGGCATGTGTTCGACGACGGGCCGCGGCCGACCGGGAAGCGCTACTGCAACAACGGGGCGGCGCTGAGCTTCAGGACGGCTTGAGGGCGGCGCGGGCCGATTGCAGGGTCAGGCCGGTCCAGACGCCGGCCATGATCAGCATCAGGCCGTAGTCGCCGGCCGGGGCGATCAGCGGCAGGGCGGCCGAGAGGATGATGGCCAGGGGGAAGACCATGGCCAGGATCAGGGTCACCGGCATGGCGCGATCGATCAGCGGCTTGGGCTTGCGCTTGCGGCTGTGCATCCACATCCCGTTGAGGATCATGAAGCCGAGGGCGCTGAACAGGGCGCAGGCGAGGTAGACGGGCGCGCGCTCGGGCGTGGTCGTGGAGATGGCGCTGAGCGCGACCAGGAACAGGGCGAGGACGCTGACGACGGCCAGCAGGACGTTGGGGGTGCGGTTCAAGACTTGACCTTCACATAGGCGCCGGGGGCGGGTTCGATGGGCTTCAGCGGACCCCTGGACGGATTCCGCGCCGGAACCCAGTCGCCCGAGCGGGCGTGGAGCCAGTCGGCCCAGTGGTTCCACCAGCTGCCGGGATGCGGCTCGGCGGCGGCCAGCCAGTCGTCGAGCGTCCCGGGCAGGTCGGGGTTGGTCCAGTGCTGGTATTTGTTGGCGGCCGGCGGGTTGATGACGCCGGCGATGTGGCCGGAGCCGGCCAGGGTCAGGGTGACGTCGGCGCCGGTGAAGGCGCGGGCCGAGCGGTAGACCGACTTCATCGGCGCGATGTGGTCCTCGCGGCTGGCCTGGAAGTAGAGCGGGATCCTCACCTTCGACAGGTCGACGCGAACGCCGCCGATCTCGAACTCGCCCCTGGTCAGGGCGTTCCGGCCGTACATGGAGCGCAGGTAGTCGAGGTGGAGCTTCTTCGGCATGCGGGTCTGGTCGGCGTTCCAGAACAGCAGGTCGAAGGCCGGCGGGTCCTTGCCCATCAGATAGTTGCTGACGAAGAAGGACCAGATCAGGTCGTTGGCGCGCAGGGCGTTGAAGGTCTCGGCCATGGCCGCGCCGGGCAGGACGCCGCCGGCGGCGTCCATCTGCTGCTCGACCTCGTTGAGCCAGTGGTCGTCGGTGAACAGCAGCAGGTCGCCGGCCTCGGCGAAGTCGTGCTGGGCGGCGAAGAAGGTGTTGGCGGCGATCCGTTCGTCGCCGTGCTCGGCCATGTGGGCGAGGGCCGCGCCCATCAAGGTGCCGCCGATGCAATAGCCGACGGTGTTGATGCGGTCGGACTGCGCCTGCTCCAGCGCCTTCTCGACGGCGCGGTAGATGCCCTTCTGCAGGTAGTCGTCGAAGCCGTAGCCGGCCTTGTCGACGTCGGGATTGATCCAGGAGCAGACGAAGACGGTGAAGCCCTGGCCGGACAGCCAGCGGATCATCGAATTCTCCGGCTGCAGGTCGAGGATGTAGAATTTGTTGATCCACGGCGGGAAGATCAGCAGCGGGATGGCGCGCTGCTTCTCCGTGGCGGGATCGTACTGGATCAGTTCGAACAGCTCGTCGCGCCAGACCACCTGGCCGGGGGCGGTGGCGACGTTCTCGCCGACGACGAACTTGCCGTAGTCGGCCTGGCTGATCTTCAGCTTGCCGGCGCCGCGCTCCATGTCGGCGGCGAAATTCTGCATCCCCCTGACCAGCGATTCGCCGTTGCTCTCGGCCATGGCCTTGAGGGCGGCCGGGTTGGAGGCGAGGAAGTTGGACGGGGAGAAGGCGTCGGTCAGCAGCCTGGTGAAGAATTCGGCGCGGCGTTTTGTGCGCGGGTCGATGTCCTCGACCGAGGAGACGAGGCCGTTCATCCAGTCGGCGGTGACCAGGTAGGACTGGCGCATGACGTCGAACATCGGGTTCTCGGACCAGGCGGGATCCTTGAAGCGCTTGTCCTTCGAGGGCGGGGCGGGGGCGGCGTCCTCGCCGGCGGCGCGGCGGGTCGTGGAGGCCCACAGCTCGAGGTAGCGGTTGAACAGGTCGGCCTGGGCGGCGAACAGCTTGTCCGGGCGGGAGGCGAGGCCGCTCATCACCTCGGTCATGGCCGGGCCGACGTTGAACGGATCGGGCGACAGGGCCGCGGGTCGGTCGGCCTGGGCGAGGGCGGCTTCGGCGATGGCGGCCTGGGCGGTCATGGCGGCGCGGGCGAGGTTGAGCGACAGGGTCTCCAGCATCTGGCGCTGGGCCTCGCCGGGAAGGGCGAAGGCGGGGTCGGGCGTCGGCCCCGGCTCCGGCGCCGGTCCTGAAGACGATTCGGGCGGCGGGGCGGCGGGCTCTTCGGCCGCGGCGGCGGGGCGGGCGCGCGGGCGGGGGGGCTTGGCCGAGGTGGGACGGCCGGGCTTGCGGCGCGGGCGCGGCGCTTCGCCGTCGGTCGCCGGGGGCGGGGAGGTCGGACGCTTGGCCATGCGAAGGGCTCCGGGGGACGTCAGGATCGGACGCAGGGGAGCGTCGCCGCCCTTTCGCCCGCAGTCATCATGGCATATGACCGCCCCTGACATGAACGCGCCGATCCGGAAATTCTCAGCGGTGGCGGCCGCCGGCCTCGCCGCGGCCGGGCTGACCGCCTGCGCCGGCGCGTTCGACCCCAGGACGGACGCCGCCTCGCCGGTCGCGGCGAACGTGGACGCCCTGGTCGAGGCCAACCGCGAATACCCCCGCTGGGCGGACTTCCCCAAGGCTGCGGAGCCCGGGCCGGAGCCGGCCCTGATCGCCGCCCGCGTCGCGGGGCTGAACCGGAGCGGCGGGACCCTGGCCGAGGCGGTGTCGCGCATCGACTGGACCCTGACCGGCGATCCGGTCGCCTTCGCCGCCGACGTCAAGGCCCGGGTGGAGGCGGTCGAGGTGGCCCCGGTGACGGCCGAAACAGCCGCCGAGATCGAGGAATTCGCCCGGCAGGCCCGCGAACGGGGCCGCGCCCCGCCGCCGATTCCCCGCCGCTGACCCACAGAACCGGTCGCCGGGACGACAGAATCCCGGGATCATCGCCTCCAGGAGAACGCCCATGGCCGCAACGGCCCCCTATGCTTTTACGCTCGCGGCCGACGCCGCCCAGGTCACCGAACTGGCCGCCATCGCCAGCTACGCCGGCATCGGCCGCGGCGACGAGAAGGCGGCGGACCAGCTGGCCGTCGACGCCATGCGCACGGCGCTGAACGCGCTGGACATCGACGGCAAGATCGTCATCGGGGAGGGCGAGCGCGACGAGGCGCCGATGCTGTACATCGGCGAGAAGGTGGGCACCGGGAAGGGCCCGGCCATCGACATCGCCCTGGACCCGCTGGAGGGCACGACCCTGACGGCCAAGGCCATGGCCAATGCGCTGTGCGTGCTGTCGATGTCGGCTTCGGGCGGCATGCTGCACGCGCCGGACACCTATATGGACAAGATCGCCATCGGGCCGGGCTATGCGCCGGGCACGGTCGATCTGGACATGAAGCCGCAGGAGAACGTGCGCTCGCTGGCCTCGGCCAAGGGCGTCGACCCGCGTGACATCACCGTCTGCGTCATGGACCGGCCGCGCCACGCCGAGCTGATCGCCGCCCTGCGCGAGGTCGGGGACAAGGTGCTGCTGATCACCGACGGCGACGTGGCCGGCGTGATCCATACGGCGGAGCCGGAAACCGGCATCGACCTCTACCTGGGCTCGGGCGGGGCGCCGGAAGGCGTGCTGGCGGCCAGCGCGCTGAAATGCGTCGGCGGCCATTTCCAGGGCCGTCTGATCTTCCGCAACGACGACGAACGGGCCCGGGCCGAGCGCACCGGGGTCACCGATTTCGATCGCAAATACGACCTGCACGAACTGGTCTCCAAGGACGCGGTGTTCGCCGCCACCGGGGTGACCAAGGGCGCCATGCTGGACGGGGTGATGGTGCGCGACGGCTTCGTCACCACCCACACCCTGGTGATGGATTCCTCGACCCGGACGGTGCAGCGCATCCGGACGAAGCGGCCGGTCTGATGGCGGACGGGGGGACGCCGCCGGCCTTTCTGGGCGTCTCCCGCTCGCTGTCCGGCCGCGTCTGGCGGCAGAGGCCGGCCGAGGCGGCGCTGATCCGCGCCCATATGCAGGCGCTGAACCTTGAGGAGCCGCTGGCCCGGGCGCTGGCGGCGCGAGGGGTGCGGGCCGACCAGGGCGCGGACTTCCTGGCGCCGACGCTGAAGGCGCTGTTTCCCGATCCGTCCAGCTTCATGGACATGGACGCGGCGGCGGAGGCGATCCTCGACGCCCTGCAGACCGGGGCCTCCATCCATGTGTTTGCCGACTATGACGTCGACGGGGCCT
>JADGMZ010000098.1 GCA_015234495.1 Brevundimonas sp.
GCGCGATTTCCACCGCAAGGGCAGTTCGGTGTTCACCGGCAAGATGGGCCAGCGCGTCGCCGCGCCGGGGGTGACCGTGGTCGACGACGGCTCCATCGCCGGACGCCGCGGGTCGCTGAGCATCGATGACGAGGGCACGCCGACCTCGCGCACCGTGCTGATCGAGGACGGGATCATGGTCGGGCTGATGCACGACCGGCTGTCGGCGCGCCAGCTGGGGGCGCGGGCCACCGGCAACGGGCGCCGCCAGTCCTTCGCCCACATGCCGATGCCGCGCATGACCAACACCTTCATGGAGGGCGGCAACGACAGCCAGGCCGACATGATCGCCTCGACGAAGCGGGGCCTCTACGCGGCCAATTTCGGCGGCGGTCAGGTCGATATCACCAACGGCAAATTCGTCTTCCAGTGCACCGAGGCCTATCTGATCGAGGACGGCCGGATCACCGCCCCGGTGCGCGGCGCCACCCTGATCGGCGACGGGGCGACGGCGCTGACCCGGATCGAGATGATCGGCGACGACTTCGCCTTCGATCCCGGCGTCGGCGTCTGCGGCAAGGCGGGCCAGGGCGTGCCGGTCGGCATCGGTCAGCCGAGCCTGAAGATCGGCGGCCTGACCGTCGGCGGCACGGCGGTCTGAGGCGAGCGGCGGCTTTCGACCTGTTGCAGTCCTTTATGGTGTCCCTCCACGCGCCTTGGCCGCCAATCTCGCCCCGCCGTCATCCTCGGACTTGATCCGAGGATGACGGGAGAGAACGGCAGACGAGACGGATCCCTCAGGCAGAAGCCATTGGCCACACACTACCCATTGCAGCTGTTCGAGACGTCCGCTGCAGGCCGACGAAGCAGACGCGGCAGACGAGCTAGACCCCCTTTCGGAGTCTGCCTCGTCGCCGCCGGGCGCCGCCGCCTCCGGCGCATCCGCCCGCCACTCCGGCCCGACCACTTCGAAGCCGCGCGCCTTCAGGCCGTCCAGCACGCCGCCCTCCTCCGCCAGCAGCCGGATCGGAGCCACGCCCATGGTCACGCCGGGCGAGATCAGCGCCGTCTCGATGGCGGCCGCCCATTGCTGGTGCAGCTGCGGCGCGATCTCCGGATCGCCCCAGGGCCAGCACTGGTTGAGGGCCCGGTCGATCGGCGAGGCGACGACCTCGGGAACCCGGCGGGCGCGCCAGTCCTCGGCCCGCTCGCGCGCCGCGTCCGGTCCCTGCTCGGCGGCGGCGATGGCGGCCTCGACGCAGGGGACGTGGGCCGACTGGGGGGCCGAAATCAGGCTCTCGACCAGTTCGTCGCCGCGCACCGTGCCGACCGGGCGGGTGTCGACCCGGGCCCGCCGCGCCGCCCGGCGGATGACGTCCATGGCGTCGTCGCCGCCGCGGCGGCCGCTGTAGCCGGCCTTGTCCTGCATCAGGTCGAAGCCGAGGATCAGCAGGCTCTTCCCGCGCCAATCCTGATTGCGTTCGCCGGCCATCACCGCCTCCAGCCGCGCCTGCCACTCGGGCGTCAGGTAGTCGGCGGTGGTCTGGCCGCGCGGCATGCGGCCGATGGTGCGGATCCGCCAGATGACCCGCAGCACGTCGCTGAACGAGGCGCGGCCTTCCTGGGGCGTGAGGATCTGCTGCGCGCGGGCGGCGGCCGCCTCGAGGTCGTCGGGTCGCCAGGACAGGTCGCGCGGGATGCCGGTGATGGCCCCGACCAGGATCAGGGTGCTGTCGCCCCGCGTCACCGTCCACATCGGCGCGCCCGAGCGCCGGGCCAGAACCACGACCTCCTCGACCGTGGTGGTCTCCGGCTCCTGCGGGGTCCGGGCCCCGGCCGGAAGCTGCGCCCCCGCCAGGAGCGCCGCGCTCAAGAGTAGGGTTAGCAAAGGTTTCACGATTACCTGTTTTCCCAAGTATTAATGGCGAGACGTTCGCCCTTATCAGAACACCAGCATGACATCGCTGTAATGATGTCTGCTTTTTAATCCACCTGTCCGTCTTGTAACTGGAGCCATCCGCGTCAGGACGCCACACCTTCGTCACACGACGAGGGGAATCCTGCAATGACCAAGACCATCCTGCTAGCCACAACCGCGCTCCTGCTGGGCGGAGGCGGGGCCGCCGCCCAGACCGCCTCCGACGGTCCCGAGCCGCAGGTCGCCCAGGCTCCGGTCCCCGTCAACGGCCAGGACGTCCAGATCGATTCGGCCCAGCAGGGCGTGCTGGTGTTCACCCCCGACTTCTTCGCCGACCAGCGGCCCAATACGGCGCTGGACATGGTGTCCCGCGTGCCCGGCTTTGCGGTGAACGACGGCTCCGGCAGCCGCGGCTTCGAGGGCGCCGTCGGCAACATCCTGATCAACAACGCCCGGCCGGCCTCCAAGAACGACACCGGCTCCAACGTCCTGTCGCGCACCCCGGCCAGCCAGGTCGAGCGCATCGAGCTGATCCGCGGCGGCGCCCCCGGCATCGACATGCAGGGCTATTCCGTCGTCGTGAACGTCATCCTCAAGGTCGAGAACACCCGCCAGTCGATCCTGACGGGGACGGGGTATTTCTTCGACGGCGGCCGCGACCAGTTCAACGGCTCGTACCAGTTCACCGCCCGCCAGGGCGAGCGCACCTGGGGCGTGACGCTGAGCGACGGGCTATCGATGAGCGACTCGAACGGCGAGGGGCTGGTGGTCCGCACCGACGCCAACGGCGACATCCTGCGGCAGGAGAATTATTTCAACGACCTCTGGGGCGGCGGACAGTCGATCCGCGGCAACTACGCGTCGCCCCTGCTCGGCGGCAAGATCGACCTGACCGGGCGCTACGGCGTCAACGACTTCCAGTCGATCAACCTGCAGACCGCGACCGACATCCGGCGCGAGAGCCGCTATGCCGAGGACGGCGACAGCGGCGAGTTCGGCGCCGTCTACACCCGGCCGCTGGGCGGGCGGCTGAAGCTGGAGACCCGGCTGATCCACGAGTGGGGCGCCTTCGACTCGGTCTCCACCTCCAACACCCGGCTGGGCGCGGTCGACGATCCGGAGCAGGCCTTCGCGGCCTCGGGCGAGCAGTCAGAATCCATCCTGCGCGGCCTGGTTCGCTTCGAGAAGTCGCCCGCCCTGACCTTCGAGACCGGCGCCGAGGTGGCCTACAACATGCTGGAGGTCGACCAGGCCTTCACCGTCGGCGGGACGCCGGTGCCCCTGCCCTCGGCCTCGGTCAAGGTCGAGGAGACGCGGGGCGAACTGTTCGGCAAGGGGACGTGGCGCATCCGGCCGGACCTGACGCTGGAGGGCGGGCTGCGGCTGGAGAGCTCGACCATCAGCCAGTCGGGCGACGCCGACCAGGAGAAGAGCTTCTTCTTCGCCAAGCCGCGCTTCCTCGCCACCTGGACGCCGATGGCCAACAATCAGGTGCGGCTGCGCTTCGAGCGCGAGGTCGGCCAGCTCGACTTCGGCGACTTCGCCGCCTCGGCCGATCTCGAGGACGAGAACGTGTTCGGCGGCAATGTCGACCTGGAGCCGGAGCAGCGCTGGATCAGCGAACTGATCTACGAGCGCCGCTTCTGGGGCGACGGCATCGTCAGCGTCGGCCTGCGCCATGACGAGATCAGCGACGCGCTGGACGTGATCCCGCTGGATCACGGCCTGTCGGCGGTGGGCAATATCGGCGACGCCACCCTGGACCAGCTGAACCTGACCATCGCCGTTCCGACCGACAAGCTGGGCGTGGCCGGCGGCATGTTCCGGCTGCGCAACACCTGGAACCACACCGAGGTGACCGACCCGACCACGGGCGAGGTCCGCCCGCTGTCGAACGTGCGCGCCAGCCAGGCGGTGATCTCGTGGGAACAGGACATCACCAGCTGGAAGCTGCAGTACGGGGCGGCCTACATCCCGCTGCTGACCGGGCAGTGGAGCTATGATCCGGACCAGACCTCGGGCTGGCGCGGTCACGACTATTTCGAGGCCTGGGCCGAGTACAAGCCGACCGACACCCTGGCCATCCGGGCGCAGGTCAACATCTGGAACGACTTCGACGTCGAGCGCACGGTCTACGCCGACCGGTCGGCCGCGCGGCCGGTCGCCTACGTCGAGCACCGCTACATCGACCCGCGCACCTTCTTCCAGCTGCGGGTGCGCAAGACCTTCTGATCCGCCTGCACAAGACCTCGTCAGGAGGCAGCCCCTCGCAGGCCGGATGGCCCCGTCGGCGAACCGCCGGCGGGGCCTTTCCTATTCGGCCCGGAAGACCACCTCGCCGTCGACCACGGTCAGCACGGCCCGGCCCTTGGGAATGTCGGCGAACGGGGCGGTCATCAGGTCGACCGAGAAGGCGGTGAAGTCGCCGCGCTTGCCGACCTCGATGGTGCCCAGTTCGTCCTCGCGGAAGCTGGCGTACGCCGGCCAGAGAGTGAACATCTTCAGGGCCGTCTGGCGGTCCACCGCCTCGTGCGGCCGCCAGTCGGGGCCCTGGAACCCCTGCAGGTCCCGGCGGGCCACGGCGGCGTAGAATTCGATCAGCGGCGCGCCGCGTTCGACCGGGGCGTCGGAGCCGCCGACGACGACGACACCCCGGTCAGCCAGACTGTGCCAGGCGTAGGCGCCGTCCAGCCGGGCGTCGCCGAGGCGGGCGGGGGCGAAATGCAGGTCGCCGATGGCGTGGCTGGGCTGCATCGAGGCGATGATCGGCAGGTCGACGAACCAGTGATAGTCCGAGGGGCGCAGGATCTGCGCGTGCTCGATGCGCCAGCGCACGTCCTCGCCGTTCGGGCGGTCGGCGGGGGCGATCCCGGCCAGGGCCTGCTGGTACCACTCCGCCACCGAGGCGTTGCCGCGGTCGCCGATGGCGTGGGTGGCGACCTGGATGCCGCCGCGCAGGGCCGACTCGTACAGCGGGATGATCTCCTGCTCGGTGATCTGCATCAGGCCGGTCGTGTCGGAGCGGTCGGCGTAGGGCTCGAACAGGGCCGCGCCGCGCGAGCCAAGGGCGCCGTCGGCGTAGTATTTGATCGCGCGGGTGATGATCCGGCCGTCGGCGACGCTGCGCGGACCGCCGGCGATCAGCTCGGCCGCGCCGTCGGGGGTGATGCTGTTGTAAACCCGGATCGGCGCCTCGCCCGCCTCGGCCATGGCCTCCATCAGCGGCACGTCGCGCCACGGGGCGCTCATGAAATGCAGGCCGGTCCAGCCGTATTCCGCCTCGACCCGGAAGCCGGCACGGTAGGCCTCGCGGAGGGCCTCGGGATCGGCTTGCGGCATCAGGCCGCCGACCAACTGTTCAGCGGCGTCGACCAGCAGGCCGGTTGGGCGGCCGGCCGCGTCCTTGAGGATTTCGCCGCCGGCGGGGGCGGCGGTGGCGGCGGTGATGCCGGCGGCGGTGAGGGCCGCGGAGGAAGCGACCACGGCGTGGCCGTCGGCGCGGCTGAGCAGGACGACGCGTCCCGGGGCGGCGGCGTCGAGGTCGGCGGCGGTCAGGAAGCGGGCCTCGGGCCAGTGGGTCTCGATCCAGCCGCGGCCCACGATCGGGCCTTCGGGGTGGGCCTCGG
>JADGMZ010000099.1 GCA_015234495.1 Brevundimonas sp.
AGGTCCTTGATGTCCTGCTCGACCTCAGCCAGTGAGGCGCGCAGGTCATCCTGCCTTCGGAACTCTTTCAGGGGCCGTATTTCTGCGTGTCGCAGGAGGAGAAATGGTTCGGCTCCGCCTATCCGTGGCGGGAACACCCCTGCGTCACGGCCCTGCAGCCGGTGGCGGCCGAACTCGGCGTCGCCATCCCCGTCTCGATCTTCGAGCGCGAAGGGCATCATTACTTCAACAGCCTGGTCATGCTCGACGCCGACGGCTCGGCGATGGGCGTCTACCGCAAGAGCCACATCCCCGACGGCCCCGGCTATCAGGAGAAGTACTATTTCCGGCCCGGCGACACCGGCTTCAAGGTCTGGAACACCCGCCACGGCCGCATCGGCGTCGGCATATGCTGGGACCAGTGGTACCCCGAAGTCGCGCGCGCCATGATGCTGCAGGGGGCCGAAATCCTCATGTATCCGACGGCCATCGGTTCGGAGCCGCACGACAAGGAGCTGGACACCGCCGACCCGTGGCGGCGCGCCATGCAGGGTCATGCCGTGTCGAACGTCGTGCCGGTCGTCGGCGCTAACCGCATCGGCCATGAAGCGCTGTGCGGGGAGGGCCAGACCTTCTACGGCTCGTCCTTTATCGCCGACCATCGCGGCGACCTGGTCGAGAGCTTCGGCCGCGGCGAGGAGGGCGTGCTGGTGCACAGCTTCGACCTCGACTTCCTCGACCGGCACCGCGCCGCCTGGGGATTCTTCCGCGACCGCCGGACGGATCTCTACGCCGCAATCAGCGGGCCGCGCCCGGCATAGGCCCCAGAGCCCGCCGCTCGGCCGCGCAGGACGGATTGGTCAGGCCCTCGGCGCGGGCGGCGGCGAGCTCCGCGCGCGCGGCCTCCAGGTCCGCCGGGAGGCCGGACTCCTGCTGCGCGGCCTCGAAAACGCGTCGGCCGATGGCCTGGCCGCTTTCGACGTCCTGCGGCCAGTTCATCCGGCAGACCGTGCGGCTGCGGCCGAGTTCGGAGCCGATGAAACGCGCCGCCGCCGCGCGGTCCGGCGCCAGTTCCGCGAACATCTCGCCATAGGCGGCGCCGGCGACGGCCTCCGCGGCCGGCCAGGAGGGCGTGGCGCGGGTGGCGGCGTCGATCCGCTGGCAGGGTTGCAGCTCGGGATCAACGGCGATCGGCCGGGGCCGGGGGTGAAGCGCCGCCAGCCGCCGGGTCACGGTCACGGCGTCGACCAGCAAGCGGTTCATCAGCCGGGTCAGGGCCGGACGCGACGTCTCGCCGAGCCGCGTTCCCAGGGCGCAGTCGAAATGCTGCGCAGCCTCCGGCGGGCGAAGTTCTGCGTGGGAGGTGGCCATCCACCAGCGGTCGGCGCCCGGGGGTTCCGGTTGCGGGTCGCCCGGCGAGGGCGGCGACGAGGACGGCGGCGAGACCCCGTCGGCGAGGTCGTTCACCGTGGCGACGTCGAGATAGCCGGACACGGCCGGTGACGGCAGGGAGCCGCCCGCCGTTGCGCAGGCGCTCAGCAGGACGCAGGCCGCCAGGGCGGCCGCGGGCCTCACCGTCCGGTCGTCCAGTCCAGCTGGACGTCCGTGGGCCCGCCTTCGATGCGGGTGGCGATGACCTGCATCAGCTGGCCACGTCCGTCGGCCCCGTCGCCGGCGGAATAGGCCTGGGCCTCGCCGCTGCTCATCGAATTGATCGATTTCAGCCCGGCAGCCTCGGCCCGCTGGCGGT
>JADGMZ010000100.1 GCA_015234495.1 Brevundimonas sp.
GGTGGCGCATCTGGTCCACGCCGACCACAGCCCGGCCTACTGGTCGGTCGTCGAGCGGCTGGTCGGGGACCACCGGCCATACCGCAAGTGGCTGCGCGAGCACGGCCCGGCGCTGCACGCCGTGGGGCGGTAGCCCCCGGCGCCGTCACCTCCGGAGGGGCGGTCAGAAGAACAGCGGCTCGGACTTCTTCTCGGGCGGGGGCGTCGGCTGGGGTTGAGGCGGCGCCGGATCGCGCTGGGGCTGCGGCTGGGTCGGGCGCAGCACGGCCGGTTCGTTGCGCTCCGGCGCGCCCGGACGGACCGGCGGCAGCGGCTCGGGCAGGCGCGGGTCCAGGGGATCGTCGGCCGGGTCGCCGGAAGGATTGTCGCCGAAGACGTCGCCAATCTGGCCGAGCAGGCTCTCGACCGGGTCGGGCGGCCGCCAGCCCTCGGGCATCGGCGGGCCGTCCGGGATAGGCGGCGCGTTCAGCCGCGGCAGCGCCGCCTGCATGAAGCCCTTCCAGATGGCGGCGGGCGACGAACCGCCGGTGACCCCGCGCATCGGGCTGTTGTCGTCCTTGCCGACCCAGACGGCGGTGACGAAGCCGCCCGTGTAGCCGACGAACCAGGCGTCCTTGTAGTCCGAGGTGGTGCCGGTCTTGCCCGCCGTGTCGCGCCCCGGAATCGCCGCCGACCGGCCTGTGCCCGAGGTCATGACGCCGCGCAGCATCTGGTTCAGATAGTAGAGGTAGGGGTTGGAGATGGCCTGCACCGGTCCCGCCTCGCGTGAGGCGCGCTGGTAGATGACCCGACCCTGGGGGGTGCGGATGCGGCTGATGCCATAGGCCCGGACCCGCTTGCCGCCGTTGGCGAAGGCGTCATAGGCCTGGGCCATGTCCAGCGGCGAGACCTCGACGGCCCCCAGCGCCATGGACGGCTCCAGACCGATGCGGCTGGTGATGCCGAGGCGTCGCGCCGTGCGGGCGACATTGCCGCGCCCGATCTGGTCGGCGATGCCGGCGGCGACGGTGTTGACCGACTGGGCCACGGCCCGGGACAGGGTCATCTCGCCCGCGAAGGTCCCGGAGTAGTTGCGCGGCGACCAGTTGCCGATGCGGACCGGGGCGTCGTTGACCATGGTCTCGGGCGTGTAGCCGCTCTCCAGGGCGGTCAGATAGACGAACGGCTTCCACGCCGAGCCGGCCTGGCGGCGGGCGTCGACGGCGCGGTTGAACTGGCTGTCGGCGTAGGAGGCGCCGCCGATCATGGCCCGAACCCGGCCCTCGCCGTCCAGCGCCACCAGCGCGGCCTGCTCGACGCCGCGGGATTCGTCGCGCTCGAGGATGCGACGCACCGCCCGCTCGGCCGAGGTCTGCAGGGTCAGGTCCAGGGTCGTCTCGACGATCATGTCCTCGGTCGGCTCGCCGACCAGTTCGCGGATCTGCTTGTCCAGCCAGTCGACGAAATACTGCGCATGCTGGCTGGCCAGCGTACGCGACACCCGCACCGGTTCGGTCACCGCCTGGGCGCGTTGCTCGGGCGTGATCACGCCGGCGTCGACCATCTCGTTGAGGACCACGGTGGCCCGGGTCGCGGCGCGCTCGCTTTCCGACACCGGCGAGTAGCGCGACGGCGCCTTCAACAGCCCGGCCAGCAGGGCCGCCTCGCCGACCGTCAGGTCCTTGGCGCCCTTGTCGAAATAGCGCTGCGAGGCCGCCTCGATGCCATAGGCGCCGGCGCCGAAGTAGACCCGGTTCAGATACAGGGCGAGGATTTCCTGCTTGGAGAATTTCATCTCCAGCCACACCGCCAGCATCAACTCCTGGACCTTGCGCTTGATGTTCTGGTCGGGCGACAGGAACAGATTCTTGGCGAGTTGCTGGGTCAGGGTCGAGCCGCCCTGCACCACCCGTCCGGCGCGCATGTTGGCGGCGACGGCGCGGGTCATGCCGATCGGATCGAAGCCGGGGTGGTGGTAGAAGCGCCGGTCCTCGATGGCGATGAAGGCGGCCGGGACGTAGTCCGGCAGGGCTTCGAGGTCGGCGGGCGGCGCCATCTGGCTGCCGCGCACCGCGATCAGCGCCCCGTTGCGGTCGAGGTAGGTGATCGAGGGCTGGCGATCGACGTTGTAGAGGGTCGAGGTGTCGGGCAGGTCGCGCGCGAAGACCGCGAAGAAGACCACCAGGAAGATCAGGGCCCAGACCGCCAGCACGGCGCCCCAGTAGATCAGCCGCCGCAGGGCCGTGCGCGCGGGCCGGGGGCCGTCGCCGCTCGCGCCGCCGCCCCGTCCAAAGCTGAAGCCCGAACCCGCCATCGATACCTCATCCTGTCCGGTTCCGGTCTTAGCCGTTCGCCGGACGCACGCAAACGCCCCTCACGTCGTCACGCGACCGTGAGGGACGTTTTCGCCGAAAGCATGGCCTGGGCGGGCGCTAGTCCAGAAAGGCGTTCACCTCGGAGGCGAAGACCGCCGGCTGGTCCAGCATGATGAAGTGGGCGCTATCGTCGATCCGCTTCAGGGTGGCGCCGGGCAGGGTGGCGAACGAAGCCCGATAGATGCCGTCGGTGGTCTCGGGCGTCATTCCGGGGGCGTTGAAAGTCACGTAGAGCACGGTCGTGGGGGCGGTGATCCCGGCCAGCTCCGGCCGCAGGTCGGTGACGACCAGTTCGCGCATGGCGGAAGCAGCGACCTTCTGGTCGGTCCTGGCGCCGTCCTCGATCGGCCCGGCCCGGCGCGATTCCGTGTTGATCATGCCGGTGATGCTGGAGGTCGACTCGGCCAGCCATTCCTCGGGCGAGGAGTTGGCCATGCCCTGGTAGATCATCTCGCCCATGGGGGCGACGCTCTCGGGCGTGGCGTTGGCGCCGCCGAACATGGCGCCCATGAACGGGATCATGTCGACGACCATCAGCTTGCCGACGGCGTCGGGGTGGCGCGCCGCCAGCATCATTCCGATGGTCCCGCCCATGGAGTGGCCGATGACCGCCGGCCTGTCGAGACCCTGCTCGCGGATGTAGCGGGCGATGTCCTCGGCCACCGGCGCCGACACCGGACCCTCGGCGTTGTCCTCGGCCGCCGCGCCGGCGAAGCCCTGGACGTGGATGCGGTGCACGCGATAGCGGCCCTTCAGCTCATCGGTCAGCATGTCCCAGACGTGCGGCGAGGACGACAGGCCCGGGATCAGGATGACGTCGCCCGCGGGGGCCTCGGGACCGTCGATGCGGACATGGAAGCGGCCCGACTCGAAATCGGCGTGGTGATGGCCGTGGTCGCTGTTCATCTCGGCGGCGTCATGGGCGCCGTGGGCCTCCTGGGCCCAGGCGGGGGTGGACAGGACAGCCGCGGTGAGGGCGGCGGACAGCAGGGCGGACAAGACGGGTTTCATGGACATGATCTCTCGAAACGGGTTCCGGCTCTGCATATGAGCCACAGGCTTTGTAATGTAAAGTGCTTTTCTATGGTGTGCAGTCAGCCGCTGGCGGGAAGGCCGGGCCCGCGCCTAGAATAGCAGACATGACGCCTCCCGATACCGCCACGGCCGCGCCGCGCGCCGACGCCCGATCCGCACCGCCGACCGCCGCCTTCGGCAAGGGGTTCGTGCTGGACACCTGGTATTTCGTCGCCCTGTCGCGCGACGTGAAGCCCGCCTCGCTGACGCGCCACGAGCTGGTCGGCGAACCGGTCCTGATCGGCCGTACAAGGGCTGGCCAGGCCTACGCCATGCGCGACATCTGCCCCCACCGGGCCGCGCCCCTGTCGGCCGGGCGTCTGGTCGAGAAGCCCGGCGAGGGCGAGACCATCGAGTGCTGCTACCACGGCTGGCGCTTCCGTCCCGACGGCGTCTGCGCCGCCATCCCCTCGCTGGTCGAGGACCAGGCCTATGAGCCGGAGCGCATCCGGGTGCGGTCGTATCCGGTGCGGGAGAGCCAAGGCATGGTTTTCGTCTGGATCGCCTCGGACCCGCGCAACCCGGCCGAACCGGACCACGAGCCGCCTGTATTCCCCGGCGTGGTCGGCGGCGAGGCCAGGCTGGTCGAGTGGATGGATTTCGAGTCCCACATCGACCACGCCGTGGTCGGCCTGATGGACCCGGCCCACGGCCCCTATGTGCACCAGCAGTGGTGGTGGCGTTCGGCCCATTCGATGCACGAGAAGTCGAAGGCCTTCGAGCCGCGGGAACTGGGCTTCGCCATGGTGCGCCACGCCCCGTCGTCGAACAGCCGGGCCTACAGGATTCTCGGCGGGGCGCCGGCGACCGAGATCACCTTCCGCCTGCCTGGCTTCCGCTGGGAGCACATCCAGGTCGGCGAGAAACAGGTGCTGGCCCTGACCTGCCTGACGCCGGTCAGCGAAATGAAGACCCGGATCACCCAGATCTTCTGGTCCGACCATTGGGTGTTCGCCCTCGCCCGCCCCTTCCTGCGCCTGGGCGTGCGCGCCTTCCTGCAGCAGGACGGCGGCATGGTGAACCTGCAGAACGAGGGTCTGCGCTACGATCCAGCCCTGATCTGGATCGACGACGCCGACAAACAGGCCAAGTGGTACCAGCAGCTGAAGCGTGAATGGATGAAGAGCCGCGCCGAGGGGCGGGCGTTCGTGAACCCGGTCAAACCCGCGACCCTGCGCTGGAAAAGCTGAAGGCCGCGGCGGGCGCCGCGGCCTTCGAAACCGTTCAGTCGATCGCCGGCCCTACTGGCGGCTGAGCGCGCCGGCGAGGATGACGCCGACCTGCTTGTCGAGACGCTCGGCCATCTGCGCCGTGGTCCAGCCGTCGTAGGCGGCGCGGCGGTAGTTGGACAGGAAGGCGTCGTAGATCAGTTCGGACAGCAGCCGCACGTCGGCGTCCTGGCGGAGTTCGCCCTCGCCCACCCCGGCCTGCAGGGTGTCGGTGACGACCGACAGGATCGGCTTGATGGCGTCGCGGGCGCGCATTTCGGCGGCGACCGGCTGGAACCAGGAACGCGCGATGACGGCCTGCACCAGCGGCAGTTGCTCCAGCGAGCCGTGATAGCCCGCCTCCAGCGCCGACAGGAGGCGCGTCCGCACCGAACCCTCCGCGGCGGCCGCGGCCTTCATGGTTTCGGCCAGACGGGCCAGGTCCGTGGCCAGGACGGCCTCGAACAGCTCGGCCTTGTCCTGGAAGTTGGCGAAGACGGCGCCCGTGGACATCCCCGCGCCCTTGGCGATGTCGCGGATGGTGGCGGGCTCGTAGCCGCGCTCGGCGAACAGCTGGCGGGCGGCGTCCAGCACCTTCTGGCGGGTGCGGACCTTGGCGGCCTGGCGGCGGTTCAGGCGGGGCGCCTCGGCTTCGGACTGGGACTCGGACTGGGCAGGGGACAGGGCGATATCTCGCATGAAACGGGTACTCGACTAACCGGCGCCGTGAGGCGCCATCGAAAACTGACCGCCGAAGCGATGGGGAGGAAGCGGAACGCGATGCGGTGCGTCCGCGCGAGTCGTCTTCTGAC
>JADGMZ010000101.1 GCA_015234495.1 Brevundimonas sp.
GCCTCTACTATCCGACCGGCTCGCTGAAGGCGCGGTTCTGCGTTGAGGGCCGGCGGCGGCTCTACGCCTTCCTCGACAGCCACAAGGTCGACTACCGGCGCTGCGGCAAGCTGGTCGTGGCCACCGACGAGGCCGAGACGCCCTTGATCGAGGCCATCTTCGAGCAGGCGACCGCCAACGAGGTCGAGCATCTCGAACTCCTGACCGGGGCGCAGGCGCGGGCCCTGGAGCCGGGGCTGAACGCCGACGCGGCCCTCCTGTCGCCGGAGAGCGGCGTGTTCGACAGCCACGGCTACATGCTGGCCCTGCAGGGCGAGATCGAGGATGCCGGCGGGTCGGTCGTGGTCTCCACGCCGTTCGAGCGGGCCGAGCCGCTGCCGGGCGGCGGTTTCCGGGTCACCGCGGGCGGGGAGGCGGGCGCGACCCTGTCCTGCCGCCTGCTGGTCACCGCCCCCGGCCTGCAGGCGCAGGACGCCGCCAGGCGCATAGACGGCTATCCGGCCGACCGCATCCCGGCCGGCCATTTCGGCAAGGGCGTCTATTTCCGCCTGACCGGCAAGGCGCCGTTCGAGCGGCTGGTCTATCCGCCGCCGATCCCGGGCGCCCTGGGCACCCACTACCGCAAGGACCTGGGCGGGCAGGCGGTGTTCGGTCCGGACCTGACCTACGTCGACGGCGAGGACTATTCGGTCGATCCGCATCGCGCCGCGGAGTTCGAGCGCTACGTCCGCCGCTTCTGGCCGGGCCTGCCCGACGGCGCCCTGACCCCGGACTACGCCGGCATCCGACCCAAGCTGCACGGGCCGGGCGAGCCCCAGCCTGACTTCCAGCTGATCGGGGCGGAGGATCACGGCATCGACGGCCTGATGGCCCTGTTCGGCATCGAAAGCCCGGGGCTGACCAGTTCTCTGGCCATCGGCGAGGCGGTGGCGAAGGCGCTGGCCGATGGATGAGATCGTCCTTCGCGACGGCGGGCACGACGACGTCGCGCTGATCCATCCTCTGGTCCACCATGCCTACCGCGGAGATCGGGCCCGGGTCGGCTGGACCCATGAGGCGGATCTGCTGGACGCCGCCCGGATCGATGAAGCCGCCCTGGCCGCAAGCATCGACGATCCGCGCCAGACGATAATTCTCGCCGAGCGTGGCGGCGAACCGATCGGCTGCGTCCAGGTGACGGACAGGGGCGACGGCCTGGCCTATCTGGGCATGCTGACCGTCGCCGCCCATCTGCAGGCGCGCGGCCTCGGCCGGCGGCTGCTCCAGGCGGCCGAAGCTTTGGCGCGCGACCGGTACGGCGCGACCCGCATCGAGATGACCGTCATCGTCCAGCGGGGCGAACTGATCGAATGGTACCAGCGCCGGGGCTATGCCCTGACCGGCGAGACGCGGCCCTTCCCCATGACCGATCCGCGCTTCGGCGTCCCACGCCGCAGCGATCTCGCATTCGTCGTGCTCGAGAAGCCCCTCGCTTGACCGTTACCGCCGGCGGCGGCATCGACGGGCGATGGAGATCCTCACGCCCCGTCTCAAGCTGCGCACCGCCCGCGCCGAGGACGTGGACGCGATGCACGCCGTCCTGTCGGACCCGCGCGCCACCCGTTGGTGGTCGACCCCGCCGCACGAGACGCTGGATCAGACCCGCATCTGGCTGCGCGGCATGATCGCCAACGGGCCGGACCAGCCGGATTTCGTCATCGAACGCGACGGCGTGGTGATCGGGAAGGCGGGGTTCTGGCGTCTGCCCGAGGTCGGCTACATCCTGCATCCCGACCACTGGGGGCAGGGGTTCGGCCGCGAGGCGGTGGGGGCCGCTGTCGACCATGTCTTCACCGCCCGCGACCTCGACGAACTGGTCGCCGACGTCGATCCGGAGAACGCCGCCTCGATTCGCCTGCTGGAAGGTCTCGGCTTCGTGAAGACCGGCTTCTGTGAACGCACCTGGGAAATCGCCGGGGAGTGGAAGGACAGCCTTTACTACGGGCTCTCGCGGGCGCAGTGGAAGGCGCGCCGGCGCACTTGAACTCTCCGGCGGGTTCAGGCATAAGCCCGCGCTCGCGTGGCGGCTCTTTCGAGGGCCGCCGCTGTTGTTTTCGCGCCTTCAACGGCGCCCGACCCTAAGAAGATTGAGACGGACATGGCCGTTCCGAAGCGCAAAGTATCGCCCTCGCGTCGCAACATGCGCCGCGCCCACGACGCCCTGGGCACGAACGCCTATGTCGAGGACAAGGACACGGGCGAGCTGAAGCGCCCGCACCACATCGACCTGAAGACCGGCACCTACCGCGGCCGCCAGGTCCTGACGCCGAAGGAAGACTAGGTCTTTCGACGGTTCGGGCCCGGCCCGGCGAAGCTTTTCACGGCGCGCGATAGCCTCGCGCGCCGTTTTCGTGCGTTGTAGCGGCGACATTCACGCCGGAGACGCCCCATGTTCCGCCTCATCGCTCTCGGTTCGGCCGCCACGCTCGCCCTCGCCGCCTGCGGCGCGCCGCCGCCGGAGCCGGCCGATGCGCCGGTGGAGCCGGCCGCCCCGACCAGTCCGATGGAGCCCGGCCAGCCCGTCTCGGCGGCCATGAAGCTGACGGCCCAGGGCTACGGTCCGCTGCGCATCGGCATGACCGTGGGCGAGATCGAGGCGGCCATGGGTCCTGACGCCGCTCCAGAGGCGGTCGGCGGGCCCGATCCCGCGTCGTGCGACATGTTCCGCCCGGCCCAGGCCCCCGAGGGCCTGCTGGTCATGGTCGAGAACGGCGTCCTGACCAGCGTCTGGGTCAGCCGCAACGCCGCCGTCGAGACCGACCGCGCCCTCAACGTCGGCGATACGGCCGCCGAGGTGAAGCGCGTCTACGGCGACGCCGCCCAGGTTGAACCGCACAAATACGTGCCCGCCCCGGCCGAATACATCACTGTCTGGACCACGTCCGACCGGCAGGGCCCGGCGGCGCGCGGTCTGACCTATGAGATCGGCCCGGATGGCCGCGTCGAATCGATCGCGGGGGGCGGCCCCTCGATCCGGTACGTCGAGGGTTGCGCCTGAGGCGGGCCCGCCCGCTTGTCACGGGGACGTCCGGACACCTGCCGGTCCGTCGCCTCGCCTTGCCCCTCCGGCCGTCCACGGGCTAAACGCCACCCATCCATCGTCCCTCTCAGGCAGAGCGCTCCATGACCGACATCGCTGAAATCGTCGCCCGCCAGATCCTCGACAGCCGCGGCAATCCGACGGTGGAGGTGGATGTGGTGCTGGACGACGGCAGCTTCGGCCGCGCCGCGGTGCCCTCGGGCGCCTCGACCGGGGCCCACGAGGCGGTCGAACTGCGTGACGGCGACAAGGACCTGTGGGGCGGCAAGGGCGTGGGCAAGGCCGTCGACGCCGTCAATGGCGAGATTTTCGACGCCCTCAGCGGCATGGACGCCGAGGACCAGCGCCGCATCGACGAGGCCCTGATCGGTCTCGACGGAACAGCCAACAAGGGCCGGCTGGGCGCCAACGCCATCCTCGGCGTCAGCCTGGCCTGCGCCAAGGCCAGCGCCATCTCGGCCGGCCTGCCGCTGCACCGCTACATCGGCGGCGTCTCGGCCCGCATCCTGCCGACCCCGATGATGAACATCATCAACGGCGGGGCCCACGCCGACAATCCGATCGACATCCAGGAGTTCATGATCCTGCCGACCGGGGCGGACAGCTTCTCCGAGGCCCTGCGCATGGGGACGGAGATCTTCCACGCCCTGCGGCAGCAGCTGAAGGACGCCGGCCACAACACCAATGTCGGCGACGAGGGCGGCTTCGCCCCCAACCTGGCCTCGGCCGAGGAGGCGCTGAGCTTCATCACCCGCGCCGGCCAGGCCGCGGGCTATCTCGCCGGCGAGGATTTCCACCTCGGCCTCGACGTGGCGGCGACCGAATTCTTCAAGGACGGCAAGTACGTCATGGCCGGGGAGGGCAAGACGCTGGAGGCCGAGGCCATGGTCGCCTACCTCGCCGACCTGTGCGAACGCTTCCCCATCGTGTCGATCGAGGACGGCTGCGCCGAGGACGATTTCGACGGCTGGAAGCTGCTGACCGACCGCCTGGGCGACCGCGTCCAGATCGTCGGCGACGACCTGTTCGTCACCAACCCGGCCCGGCTCGCCGCGGGCATCGGCGAGGGGCTGGCCAACTCTATTCTCGTAAAGGTCAACCAGATCGGCACCTTGTCCGAGACTCTTGATGCCGTGGATATGGCGCATCGGGCCGGCTACACCGCCGTGATGAGCCATCGTTCGGGCGAGACCGAGGACTCGACCATCGCCGATCTCGCCGTGGCCACTAACTGCGGGCAGATCAAGACCGGCTCCCTCGCCCGTTCGGACCGCACCGCCAAATACAACCAGTTGCTCCGTATCGAGGAGATGCTGGGCGACCAGGGCGCCTATTACGGCGACGGCATGCTGCTGAAATAATCCCCGGACCGGTCTCGCTTCGCCCGTTGTCCGCGGATGACGGATTCCACGGTCAAGCTACGGTTCGTTAGGCATTTTCGGTCAGGACTCATTGATCAAGAGTCCGCGCTCAGAAGGAGCGTCCGTCAGTGCCCGAGCGGATGAAGCCGTATTTTCCGTCAGCCATGTTGCTGCTGCTGATCGTCTACCTGGGCGTTCAGGCCCTGACGGGGGAGCGCGGTCTGCTGAGCGGGGGCGAACGCGACGCCATGCTGCTGCGCCGCGAGGCCCAGCTGGCGCAGATCCTCGAACAGCGCCGCGACCTCGAGATCCGCGTCCGCTACCTGCGCGCCGACAGCCTGTCGCGCGACCTGCTGGAGGAGCGGGCGCGCGCCGTGCTGGGCTTCGCGGACCCGCGCGACTACGTCATCCGGGTCTCCACGCCCGCATCGGATGCGACCGAAACGCCCACGGCGTGAACTTTCGTTACAGCTTGGCCGGCCCGCTTTGCGTTTCGGGAACGAAGGCTGCTAAAGCCCCTTTCCGTAACGACAGAGGCCCCGTTTGGCGGGGTCCAGCCGGGAGTGAAGACGGATGGCGAAGGCCCCCGCCGCCAAAGCTGATTCCAGCAAGGCCAGGAGCATACCCAATACGCCGCAGGCTTCGAAGGAAGACCTGCTGCGCCTCTATCGGGAGATGGTGCTCATCCGCCGCTTCGAGGAGCGCGCGGGCCAGCTCTACGGGATGGGGCTGATCGGCGGCTTCTGCCACCTGTACATTGGACAGGAAGCCGTCGCCGTGGGCGTTCAGGAGAGCGTCAAACAGGGCCACGACAAGATCATCACCGGCTACCGCGACCACGGCCACATGCTGGCCGCGGGCATGGACCCGAAGGAGGTCATGGCCGAGCTGACCGGTCGCATCGGCGGTTCGTCGAAGGGCAAGGGCGGCTCGATGCACATGTTCGACGTGCCGACCGGCTTCTACGGCGGCCACGGCATCGTCGGCGCCCAGGTGGCGCTGG
>JADGMZ010000102.1 GCA_015234495.1 Brevundimonas sp.
CCCGCACCCTGGGACTGGAAGCCGTGGCGGAGCCGCTCGCCGAACCTTGCAGGCCGCTGTCACCGGAGGTTCTGAAGGCATTTGGGGGAGAGACGCCCGGTTTTGTCGGCCACCAAAGCGTGGCGTGCGAGGAGGTCGGCGACAATCAAATCGCCGTCGGCGTCTATGCGACGGCGCGGCCGCGAGCCAGGAGCGGCGACGCCTCGCCCACCCTCTATGGCGCCTGGATGCTGACCGATCCGACCCATCTGGCCGAAGACGCCCGGTCATTCGAGGCCTTTCTAGGAACCGCGCGGATTCCGGCGCCGTCCCGCCAGGTCGGGTCGGCCCCGTCGTGAGACGTCCATTGCGATCGGCTCGCCACCCCCTTTTTCCGTCATCCTCGGGCTTGACCCGAGGATCGGACCGTCCGGTGCTCCGTCGAGCGGCTCACGGTCGCGCTCGCGGGGGGCCGTCACCGCCGGACAGCCCGCCTCTTGCCTCTGATCCTCGGGTCAAGCCCGAGGATGACGGCGGGGGGGAGTTCAGTCCCGCAACCGCGCGAAGTTCACCACCACCGGCTCCCGCCCGATCAGCGTCAGGAACCGCCGGAAGTCCGGCTGCGTCAGCGCCGTGGTGGCCGTGTTGGTCAGGGGGTGGAAGTTGACGATGTCCGCTTCCCACAGGGCCTTGTCGAGGACGAAGGTCACCCGCCGGTCGGGGTCGTTGATCAGGCCGAGGGCGGTGACCGAGCCGGGGCGGACGCCGAGGGTTTCCCACAGCAGGGCCTCATTGCCGAAGGACAGGCGGGCCGAGCCGATCCATCTGTCGGCGCGCTTGAGGTCGATGACCGTGTCCTGACGGGCCGAGATCAGCCACAGCCGGCCCTTCTTGTCCTTGAGAAACAGGTTCTTGGTGTGGGCGCCGGGCAGGGCGGCCTTGAGCTCGAGGCCCTCCTCGACGCGGAAGACGGCAGGGTGGTCGTGGGTCGTCTGCGCCACGCCGTTTTCGGCCATCCAGGTCAGCAGCCGGGCGCGGTTGAAAAGGGGCGTCTTGTCTTCGGTCATGGCGCGCCGCTAGTGAGGGGGACCATCCCCGATACCCTCCGGAGCGCCGCCGTGGAACTGGAATGCTATCCGATGTCGGACCAGCCGTGCGACCTGGTTCCGGGTCGTCAGGCGCGCGACTGGATGGACGCCTTCCCCAGCCGGCACCCCTACCGCTGCCTGCCGCTGACCATGGCCAACACCACCGGTTGGGAAGTCCTCTGTCCGATCAGCTTCACCGCCGAGTGGAACGGCGGGCCGAGCCAGAACGACATCACCATCACCCCGGACCGGCCGTCGCCCAACCTGCACCACTTCGTCACCTCGCATTTCTCGCGCGGGGTGATGACCCTGCATCCGCAGTATCTGTTCCGCACCCCGCCGGGCTGGGGCCTGCTGATCAGCGGCGCGCCCAACCACGTCAAGGACGGCATCGCCCCCCTGACCGGCCTGGTCGAGACCGACTGGCTGCCCTTCCCCTTCACGATGAACTGGATCTTCACCCGCCCGGGGCGGGTCAAGTTCGAGCGCGGGGAGCCGTTCTGCTTCATCACCCCGATCGAGCACCGCAAGGCCGAGGCCTTCGAGCCGGTGATCCGCTCGCTGGACTCCAATCCGGTGATGAAGGGCCAGTTCGAGGCCTGGAACCGCGAGCGCACCGGCTTCAACCGCCGCCTCGCCGCCGGCGATCCCGAGACGGCCAAGGAGGCGTGGCAGCGCTTCTACTTCAAGGGCGAGATCCCCGACGACCTGGGCGCGGCGCCCGAGACGCACGCGAACAAGCGGCGGCTTAAGGCGCCGAGGCTGGGGTAGAAGTGGCTAGTGGCTAGTGGTTGCAGCGTCACTGGCGGCGGAAGGGCGGCGCAACCCGCGCCATCGCACGGACGGCGGCCAGCCACTAACCACTAACCACTAGCCCCTCGTCCTACATCGCCCGCGGCACCCTCGGCCCGAGGTTCTGGATCACCTCGCGGGCGTCGAAGGCGTTGGGGTCGCCGGCCGGCTTGGCGCCGCGGCCGACGACGATCTCGGCGGTGGCCTCGTAGCGGTCGATCTCGCGGATATCCATGCTCGGGCCGAACGGGTCGCGCCACGGGCTCCAGTAGCCGCGGCGGTAGTAGCGCCACGACGGGCCCCAGAACGGGCTGTACCGATCATAGTAGAAGGGGTCGGGCGAGGCCGAATAGCGCACGTCGCGGTCGGTGGCGCGGTTGACGGTGGCGAACCAGTCGTGGCCGCTCTCCAGCGTCACCTCGGCGGCGCGCATCAGCAGTCCCATCTCGACCTGCTCGCGGCTGGTCACGGAGTTGCCGGCGAAGCTGATGCGGAAGCGGTTGTCGTCGACCCGCATGTCGGAATAGCCGTAGCGGCTGCCTTCGCCGGCCGGGCCGTAGGGAGTTGCGGTCGCGCAGGCCGAGAGCGCCAGCGCCGCCGTCATGGCCAGCAGGACGGGCTTCAGGACGCGAGTCTTCATCTGATGTCTCCTTGGACGTGCAGAAAACGCCCTGGCTGCTGAACGGGACATGAACAACGCAGTTCCCCTGACGGACAAGCCCTTATAAACGCGTGACAATAAGGACCGACGCGGCCAGCAGGAGGGCCCCGGTGGCGAGGGCGAAACCACGCTGGAAGCGCGGCTCGGACATCCGCCGGGCCAGGGCCGCGCCGCCCAGACCGTAGGCGGACATCGACAGCACGTCCATGCCGATGGTGGCCAGGGCGAACAGGGCCAGCTGGGGCGCCGCGGGCCGGTCCACGTCGATGAAGGGCGGCAGGACGGCGGAGAAGAACAGCACGATCTTGGGGTTGGCGATCTGCACCATGAAGCCGTCCACCAGGGCGCTGCGGCCGAGGCGCAGGGTGGCGGACTTCGGGTCGGCGGCGGTGCGGAAGGCGCCCCGAAAGGCGTTGACGCCCAGCCAGGCGACATAGAGGGCGCCGCCGACCGAGATCAGGCGGAACACCTCCGGGAAGGCGACGACGAGGGCGCCCAGGCCCAGGGCGGCGGCCCCGAACCAGACCAGGGTGGCGGCGTTCATCCCGACCACGCCGGCCAGGGCCCCGACGGGACCGCGCTGGACCCCGTTGGCGACCGAGAAGACATTGGCCGGCCCGGGCGTCACGGCCATGACGGCCATGACCCCGAGGAAGGTCAGATAGAGCTGCGGATCAACGGGCAGGACGGCCATGGGCCGGTCCTCTCGGGCCGCCCGGCCGTGCGGTCAAGCAGGATCAGCGAGCCGCGGGCGCGGCCGGGGCGACCGGCGCCGCGGCGGCGGCGGTTGCGACCTCATCCATGGCCCCGTCGATCTCGTCCACCGCGCTGCCCAGGGCGTAGTCGGCGAGCAGGCCGTAGGTCGCCATATACTCCGGATCGTTCGACGCCCAGGCGCCGTTGGCGGCCATGCCGCCCGCCAGGGCCATGGCGCCGGACAGATCGACCTCGGACAGCGCCTCGGCGACCAGCGCCTCGACATCCACCTCGGCCAGGGCCTGGCCGGCGATGGCGGCGACGTGTTCGGTGACCACGGCGGTGAAGGCGTGGACGTCCGGCGCATAGTCGCCCCACAGGGCGGCGACGGCGACCTCGCGCTGCGCCTCGGACAGGCTCTCGTCCGCGCTCAGGGCCTCGGCGCGCTCGCCGAAGTCCTTCATGCGCAGTTCGAAGCGTTCGGCGGCGGCCTCGATGGCGGCCTCGGCGGAGGCGGCGGTCGCCTCGGCGGAGCCGGCCTCCTGGGGATCGGCGGCGGCCGCCGCCGACAGCGGCAGGATGGCGAGGGCGGCGGCGAGGGAAAGGGCCTTGATCATGGCGGGGCTCCTGAAGGACCCGCGCAAACTCCGCCGAACGCCGCCCGGCCTCAAGTGAAATCGCGGTAAGGCGGCGGCGGACGACCGCCGCCTTCCGGACGGCTACTGGGCGGGCGCCGGCGCCGCGGGAGCCGCCGCGGCCGTGGCCTGGGCGGCCAGAGCGGACTGGGCGCCGGTGCGGATCTGGGCCGGCAGGGCGGCCAGCGCCGCACGCACGCCGGCCTTGGCGCTCTCGGCCTCGGCCGGAGGCAGCTTGTCCGGAGATGCGGCCGATTTGGCGTCAAGGAAGGCCTCGAACTCGGCCACGAAGCCATCGATCTCGGGCTGGTAGCGGGCGAGGATCGCGTCGACGTCGGCCATGCCCCTGGTCTGGTCGGCCCCGGCCCCGGCAACGGCTGCCTCGAGCTCGCCCTGCATCTGCTCCATGCGGGCCTGGAAGGCCTCGCCCCTGGCTTCAAAGGCGATTTCAGCGGCGGACTTGGCCTCGGCGGCCGGCGGCCCGGCGGGCGCGTCCTGGGCGAGGGCGGGGGCGGCGAAGGCGAGGGCGGCCGACGCGGCGAGGATCAGACGCAGGGACATGGGGAATTTCCTGTTGGGTCGAAGAGCGACAGACTCCTGCCCGAAATCTGGCGCCAAACCGCGGCGAGGGCGAGATCATTTCTGGCCTCGCCCTTTCGAAGGTCAGTTTTCGCCGCGCTGGTCGCGCTTGCCCAGCACGCGCAGGCGCAGGGCGTTGAGCTTGATGAAGCCGGCGGCGTCCTTCTGGTCGTAGGCCACGGCGCCGTCCTCAAAGGTGACCAGCTCCTGGTCGTACAGGCTCTCGGCGCTCTCGCGGCCGATGACGGTGGCGTTGCCCTTGTAGAGCTTGACCCGGACCGCGCCCGAGACCTTCTGCTGGCTGTGGTCGATGGCCGCCTGCAGCATCTCGCGCTCGGGCGAGAACCAGAAGCCGTTGTAGATCAGGTGGGCGTATTTGACCGCCAGCTCGTCCTTCAGGTGCATGGCCCCGCCGTCGAGGGTGATCGACTCCATGCCGCGGTGGGCGGCCAGCAGGATGGTCCCGCCAGGGGTCTCGTAGACGCCGCGCGACTTCATCCCGACGAAGCGGTTCTCGACCAGGTCGAGGCGGCCGATGCCGTTGTCGTGGCCGTACTGGTTCAACGCAGTCAGCAGGGTCGCCGGGCTCATGGCCTCGCCGTTGATCGAGACGGCGTCGCCGCGTTCGAAGCCGATGGTGATGACGGTCGCCCGGTCCGGCGCCTCCTCGGGCGAGAGGGTGCGCTGGTGGACGAATTCGGGGGCCTCCACCGCCGGGTCTTCCAGCACCTTGCCCTCGGAGGAGGAGTGCAGAAGGTTGGCGTCGACGCTGAACGGGGCCTCGCCGCGCTTGTCCTTGGAGATCGGGATCTGGTGCTTCTCGGCGAAGTCGAGCAGGTGCTCGCGCGAGCGGAAGGTCCATTCGCGCCACGGGGCGATGACCCGGATGTCCGGTTCAAGCGCATAGTAGCCGAGCTCGAAGCGGACCTGGTCGTTGCCCTTGCCGGT
>JADGMZ010000103.1 GCA_015234495.1 Brevundimonas sp.
GCGGCGGGCTCGGGCATCGGGCCGCGCGGCGTCGGCTATGTGCTGGGCATCGTCAAGGCCTACACGACGCGGGTCGGCGAGGGGCCGTTCGCCTGCGAGCTGGACGACGAGGTCGGCGAGCATCTCGCCACTGTCGGCCGGGAGGTCGGCGTCAACACCGGCCGGGCCCGCCGCTGCGGCTGGTTCGACGCAGTGCTGGTGCGCCAGTCCGTGGCCATCAACGGCATCGACGGCATCGCCCTGACCAAGCTGGACGTGCTGGACGGCCTGAATACGCTGAAGATCTGCACCGGCTACCGCATCGGCGGCGAGGTGCTGGACTATCTGCCGTCCAGTCTGAAGGACCAGGCCGCAGCCGAGCCGGTCTTCGAGGAACTGGAAGGCTGGAGCGAAAGCACGGCCTCGGCGCGCAGCTTCCGCGACCTCAACGCCAACGCCATCAAATATGTCCGCCGGATCGAGGAGTTGATCGGCGCCCCCGTCGCCCTGCTCTCCACCAGCCCCGAGCGGGACGACACCATCCTGATGCACGATCCCTTCCAGGGCTAGGCGACGCCGAAAGGCGAGCGTTCAATGGACCTTAACCCGCGAGGGTTAGGGTCTGTCCGTTCTGGAGGCCTTGTCTTGTTTTCTGTCGATCGTCGCAGGCTGGCGAAATTGGCCCCGATGCTCGGGCGGGTTCTGGTTGTCGATCCGAACCCCCACGCCGCGCGCCTGCTGACCGAAATCATAAAGAGCTTGGGCGCGGGCGAGATCGTGGTCGAGCCGAGCGAACCGCGCGCGATGCGGACCGCCGCAGACCTGGAACCGGGCATCATCTTCACCGAGCGCAACGGCGACAATCTGGACGGCGAGTCGCTGGCGCGCGCGATCCGGCGATCCAGTTTCGCCTGCCGGCGGTCGCCGATCATCATGGTCACGGCCGACGCCACCGCCAGCACCATCCTCGGCGCCCGCGACAGCGGCGTGCACGAATTCCTGCGCAAGCCGTTCACCAGCGCCGATCTGTTCAAGCGCGTCGAGAACGTCGCTCTCAAGCCGCGCGACTGGG
This sequence comes from Brevundimonas sp., assembly GCA_015234495.1. Taxonomy (GTDB): domain Bacteria; phylum Pseudomonadota; class Alphaproteobacteria; order Caulobacterales; family Caulobacteraceae; genus Brevundimonas. Next base: position 1,052 of record JADGMZ010000103.1, read on the forward strand.
TCGAGGCTCTGGGCTATGTCGGGCCCGACCGGCGGCGGTTCAACTCGGGCGAGTTCTCTGGGGACCGCAAGCGCAAGGCCGACAAGCCCGTCAACGGCGCGGAGGCGATGGCGGCGGCGAGGGACCAGGCGATGCGCATCCTGGCGGCTGCCCTCGATCAGTTCGACACCGATCCCCTTCAGGCCGTCCGAGCCATACGCGAGCAGGCCGCGACCCTGAAGTCCCTGGCCATGAAGGCGTCGGATTCGCGTCTGGCCGTGGCGGTCGGCGCGTTGGAAGTCACGCTCGCCTCGGGACCGGCCAGCAAGGCGACCCTGGCGGCGCCGATCGGCTCGCTGCTGGCGATGGCCCCGCCGGAGCCGATGAAGAGGGCCGGCTAACCGGCCCTCCCCTCAGGCGTCGACCAGGTTCCGCTCTTCAGCGGCGGCGCGCATGGCCTTCTGCAGTTTCTCGAAAGCCCGCACCTCGATCTGGCGCACCCGCTCGCGGGAAACGCCGTACTGACCGGCCAGCTCCTCCAGCGTGACCGGATCGTCCTTGAGGCGACGTTCGGTCAGGATATGCTTCTCGCGGTCGGTCAGCTCCTGCATGGCTTCTTCCAGAAGGCCCATGCGGATCGACTTTTCCTCATCCTCGGCCAGTTGCGTCTCTTGCGAGACCGCCGTGTCGTCAGCCAGCCAGTCCTGCCATTCGCTCTCGCCGTCGGCGCGAAGGGGCGCGTTCAGCGAGGCGTCGCCGCCGAGGCGGCGGTTCATGTTGGTCACCTCCTCTTCGGACACGCCCAGCTTGGTGGCGATGGCCGACAGGTGCTCCGGATGCAGGTCGCCTTCCTCGAAGGCCGAGATCTGGCTCTTGGCCTTGCGCAGGTTGAAGAACAGCTTCTTCTGCGCGGCGGTCGTGCCCATCTTCACGAGCGACCAGCTGCGCAGGATGTACTCCTGGATCGAGGCGCGGATCCACCACATGGCGTAGGTCGCCAGGCGGAAGCCCTTGTCGGGGTCGAATTTCTTGACCGCCTGCATCAGGCCGACGTTGCCCTCGGAGATCACCTCGCCGATCGGCAGGCCGTAGCCGCGATAGCCCATGGCGATCTTGGCCACGAGGCGCAGGTGCGAGGTCACGAGGCGGTGCGCCGCCTCGGGGTCCTGATGCTCGGTCCAACGCTTGGCGAGCATGAACTCCTCGTCCTTCGCCAGCATCGGAAATTTGCGGATTTCAGTCAGGTATCGCGACAGTCCCTGTTCAGGCGACATCACCGCGAGAGATCTAGCTGCAGTCATCTGGTCCCTCCGACCTAAAAACGAGCGGGCCCTGCGGGGACGGCCACCCGATGTGCGCCGCCGCCTCGCCCCTCAACCGATGAAATAGGGTCGGGTTTCCGCCTTTGTCAGAGGCGGATCGTCACAGGAAAGCGTGACCGTTGCCCCGGCGCCACTGCACCGAACGACCAACTGTATACCGTGGAGTGCGTCCTTAATCAAGACTTACTCGGGGAGTCCCAGGATGCCCCGGTAGGTGGGGTGCACAACGTCGGCGTGCTCCGGGTGCTTTTGCAGATAGCCGGCGAAGAAGGTGCACACCGGGAGGATCAGCAGGCCCCGGTTACGGGCGTCGGCGATCACATGTTTCGCCAGTCGGCTGGCGACGCCCTGACCCTCCAGAGCCTGTGGAACAAGGGTCTCGGTGACCATCAGGTTGTGATCCGAAAGGTTGTAGATCACGACTGCCGTCTCGCCCCCGAGGGGCAGTTCGTAGCGGTGCGCGTCGGCGTTGTCGCGAATGTCCGGGTCGGTCATCGAAGGTCTCCTGACCCCCAAGGTGGGGGCCTACAGCGTCGACAGCAACCGCTCGAGCTCGGCCATGTCGCGGGGCGGCGCCGTTTCGAAGCGAAGGGGTTGTCCGTTCACGGGGTGGCGAAATCCCAGTACGGCGGCGTGCAGGGCCTGGCGCGCCAGACCGGCTTCCGCGATCGCCGCCCGCACCGTCGCAGCCGGGCTGCCGGATCCGTACGCGGGATCACCGAGGATCGGCGCCCCCTTGGACGCGAGATGCACGCGAATCTGGTGGGTCCGACCGGTGTGCAGCGTACAGGCCACCCGGGCGGCCATCGGCGCCCCGCCTGACCTGGCGGGCGCCCCGAAAACCTGCTGCACGACATAGTCTGTGATGGCGTCCCGCCCGCCGCTGCGCAGCACCGCCATCTTCTTGCGGTCGGAGGACGAACGCCCGATCAGGGTCTCGATCCGGCCCTTCGCCGGCGACGGCGCGCCCCGCGTCAGGGCGATATAGGTCCGCTCGATGTCATGGGTGGCGAACAGCGCCGACAGCCCGGCGTGGGCCCGATCCGTCTTGGCGGCGACCATGACGCCCGAGGTGTCCTTGTCGAGCCGGTGAACGATTCCCGGCCGGGCCACGCCGCCGATGCCTGACAGGCTGTCGCCACAGTGGGCGAGCAGGGCGTTGACCAGGGTGCCGCTCTCCGATCCCGGGGCGGGGTGGGCGGCCATGCCCGCCGCCTTGTCGATGACGATCAGGTCGGCGTCCTCGAACAGCACGGTCAGCGGAATGGCCTCCGGCGCCGGCGTGGCCGAGATCACCGGCGGCAGAACCACCGAATAGCGGCCGGGCTGCGCCTTGGCCGAGCCGGCCGTGACCGGTTCCCCGTCCCGGCTCACCGCGCCCTCGGCGATCAGGGTCTGCAGGCGTGCCCGCGACAGCATCGGGAAGATGTCGGCCAGCGCCTTGTCCAGGCGTACGCCGCCCGTCTCGAGGATCGCCTCCAGCACCGCGGCGTCTTCGTCTTCGATCAGGGGTTCGTCTGACACGGGCGCTCCGCCGCCGAAGGGCGATCCCTGATCTAGCGACCGGCCCGCGCGGAGCCAAGCCGGGAAGCTTGGCTGTAGGCCGGGTTTCGGGCATGGTTAAGGGCATTCCGGAGTGGGGCCCATGAGAATTCTTTTGCTGGCGGCCGCTTCGGCCGGGGCGGCGTTGACGCTCGGCAGCTGCGCCACGATGAGCGAGGAGCAGTGCCTGGCCGCGAACTGGTCGGGGCAGGGCTATTCCGACGGTCTGTCCGGTCTCACCATGAGCCGCCTGGACGAGCACGCCCAGGCCTGCGTCAAGCACGGGGTTGCGCCGGACGCCGGCGCCTACGCCGCCGGCCGCCGCCAGGGCCTGGTGCGCTATTGCACGCCCGACAAGGGCTTCGAGGTCGGCCGCACCGGCTCGACCTACGCCGGGGTATGCCCGTCCGAACTGGAGGCCGACTTCCTCTATGGCTACCGCGACGGCGAGATCGTGCATGCCGCCGAGCAGGCGCTGTCCAACGCCCGCAGCCGGGTCGACAGTCTCGGCTCCCGGCTCGAGGAGCTCGACGAGAAGATCATCGCCAAACAGGCCGAGGCCCGGGCCGACGGCCTGACCGAGGCCCAGCGCGAGGCCGTCCGCAACCGGATCGCCGAAATTCGCCGAGAGAGGGCCGACACCGAGCGCGACTGGCGCCGGGCCCAGGACGAGATCGATGACGCCGAGCGCGATGTCCGCGACGTCCGCTGGCGCTTCCGCGACCAGTACGGCAGCTGGTGAGCAAGGGGCCGGCGCGTCAGGCGCCGGCCGTCCGAACTCAGGCCGCCTTCTTCTCCAGCGCCTGCTCCCACTGGCCCAGCGAGGCCAGGCCGTTCATGCGGGCGCGGTGGTGGAAGGCCGACTGGCAGGCCACCGCGTTCTCGGCCTTGCCCGACCAGGCCCGCTGCGGCGCCGCCTGAAGCGCGCGGCCGTAGGAGAAGGTCATCTTCCACGGGAAGCCGCCCATGCGGTTCATGGCGTCGAGGTGGGCGGTGGCCTGTTCGTCGGTCTGGCCGCCGGACAGATAGGCGATGCCCGGCACGGCCGACGGCACCGTCGCCTTCAGCGCCGCTATGGTGCGTTCGGCGACTTCCTGTACCGAGGCCTGGCGGCGCGAGCCCTTGCCCGAGATCACCATGTTCGGCTTGAGCACGATGCCCTCGAGAGCGACACGCTGTTCATAGAGCTCGTTGAACACCGTCTGCAGCACCTGGCGGGTGACCTCGTCGCAGCGGTCGATGTCATGGGCGCCGTCCATCAGCACCTCCGGCTCGACGATCGGCACCACCTGCTCCTGCTGGCAGATGCGGGCGTAGCGGGCCAGGGCGTGGGCGTTGGACTTGATCGCGCCCCAGGTCGGGATGCCATCGGCGATATCGATCACGCCGCGCCACTTGGCGAAGCGGGCCCCGCGCTCGTAGTGGGCGCGCACCCGCTTGCTCAGGCCGTCGAGACCCTTGG
>JADGMZ010000104.1 GCA_015234495.1 Brevundimonas sp.
GTCGGCGTCCGCAACGCCCTGCAGCTGACCCAGCTGACCGCCGAGGTCGGCCGGCTGAAGCAGCATGTGACCGGCCGGGCCGCCCTCGACGACCTGGTCGGCCAGTCGCCGCCGATGCAGATGGTCCGCGCCCTCGGCCTGCGCGCCGCCAGGTCGGGAATCCCGGTGCTGATCACCGGCGAGAGCGGCGTGGGCAAGGAAGTCATCGCCCGCGCCCTGCACGGCGCCTCGGACCGGTCCGGCAAGCCCTTCGTAGCGGTCAACTGCGGCGCCCTGCCCGTCAACCTCGTGGAGTCGATCCTGTTCGGCCACGAGAAGGGCAGCTTCACCGGGGCCAGCGACAAGCACCTGGGCAAGTTCGCCGAGGCCAGCGGCGGCACCCTGTTCCTCGACGAGATCGGCGAACTGCCGCTGGACATGCAGGTCAAGCTGCTGCGCGCCCTGCAGGAAGGCGAGATCGATCCGGTCGGCTCGAAGCGCGCGGTCAAGGTCGATGTGCGCATCGTCTCGGCCACCAATCGCGACCTGGCCGAACAGGTGCGCGAAGGCCGCTTCCGGGAGGATCTGTTCTACCGCCTCAACGTCTTCCCCATCGAGGCCCCGGCCCTGCGCGAGCGGCGCGAGGACATCCCGGCCCTGGTCGAGCATTTCGTCGCCCGCTTCAACGTCGAGGAAGGCAAGCGCGTTACCGGCTGCGCGGCCGAGACCCTGGCCATGCTCTCGACCTTCGACTGGCCGGGCAACGTCCGTCAGCTGGAGAACGCCGTCTATCGCGCCATCGTCCTGTCGGACTCGCCCTTCCTGCAGCCGCACGATTTTCCCGCCATCTCGGGCGTGGCCGCGCCGCTCCCGTCCGCCGGAGACGGACGGCCGGAAGCCACGCCCCCCGGCGAGAGCCCGTTCGCAGGAGCCTCCGCCGAGCTGCCGCCCCTGCCCGACATGCCGATCCGCATCCTCGACGAGCGCGGCCATCTGCGGACCCTGGAAGAGATCGAGCGCGACCTGATCCAGCACGCCATCGAGGTCTACGCCGGCCACATGTCGGAGATCGCCCGGCGCCTCGGCATCGGCCGGTCGACCCTCTACCGGAAGGTGCGCGAGCAGGGCCTCGAAGGAGTGCTGAAGGAAGTGGGCTGAGCCCCATGCGGCCCGCCTCCGGAATGCCTCCATTCTGAACTAAAGTTCACTGAAGCTCGCACGCCAAGGCATGCGAGACGAACGCGGCCGCAACTTCCGGTATCGTCGCCGAAACACGACGGAAATGCCGGCGCGGCCCGTTCAACGCCCGATACTCCTCCCGATCGGAACGCCGCATGCTGCTCGTGACCACCGCCCTGTCCGGCCTGATGGCCGGTGCGATCCAGACCGCGCCCACCCCCGCCGCGCCGGCGCCGCAACAGCAGCCGCCGCAACAGCAGCCCCAGGAGCCGCCGGCGCCGCAGACTCCGGCGCCCCAGACCCCGCCGGATGCCGGGCCCGAGGCGGAAGCAAACACCGAGGGCGCGGTCGACCTCGGCACCGTCAACGTGTCCAGCGCCCGGCCGCGCGGCAGCGTCGACACCGACATCCCGCCCGACGTCGTCCTGAGCTCCGACGAGATCATGGCCTATGGCGCCTCGGACATTTCCGAGCTGCTGACCTATCTGGAGCCGATCACCCGCAGCTCCAGCGGCCGCACCGACCTGCAGCCGGTGTTCCTGGTCAACGGCCGGCGCATCTCGGGTTTCCGCGAGATCCGCGGCATTCCCACCGAAGCCATCGAGCGCACCGAAATCCTGCCCGAGGCCGTGGCGGTCCAGTTCGGCTACCGTCCCGAGCAACGGGTGGTGAATTTCGTCCTCAAGTCGGACTTCCGCTCGACCACCTATGAACTCACCGGCCGCGTCCCCACCCAGGGCGGCCGCACCAGCGTCGAGGCCGAGGCCGACCTGCTGCGCATCTCTGGCGCCAATCGCTGGTCGATGGAGCTGGAATACTCGCGCTCGACCCCGCTCTACGAATCCGAACGCAACATCCGCCGCGACCCGGGCTCGCAGCCCTTCGACCTGATCGGCAACGTCACCGGGAATCCCTTCGGCGACAACATCGACCCGGCCCTGCCCGGCCTCGACATCGTTCCCGTTCCCGGCTCGACCCCGACCCTGGCCGACTTCGTGGCCGCCGGCGGCGTTCCGCGCACCGGCGACCTCGGCGCCTACCGCACCCTGATGTCGGCCTCCGAACAGGCCCAGGTCAGCGGCACGATCAAGCGCGACCTCAACAGCACCACCCAGGCCACGATCAGCGCCAGCCTCGAGGACAACTCCAGCCGCAGCTTCAACGGCCTGCCGGGCCTCCGGCTCGAACTGCCCGAGATCAACCCCTTCTCGCCCTTCTCCGACGACGTCCTTGTCTATCGCTACCTCGACGACGCCGCCTCGCTGCAGCGCGAGACCGACCGCCTGCAGGGCGAACTGGGCTTCGTCCTCGACGGCTTCATCGGCGAGGACTGGCGCTGGACGGCGACCGGCGAATACACCCGCACCGAGACCGACACCGTCACCGGCCGCGGCTACGATCTCGAGGGCCAGCCCTTCCAGACGCGCCTCGACGCCGGCGACCCGACCGCCAACCCCTTCGGCCTGCTCGACCCGGCCGACTTCGCCCGCGTGGCCAACGACACAGCCCGTTCGGTGTCGCAGCGGTTCGACACCGAACTGGTCCTGACCGGCGACGTCTGGGAGCTTCCGGCCGGCGACGTCAGCTCCACCTTCAAGGTCGGGGCCGACACCCTGTCGCTGGATTCCACCAGCACCCGCAGCGGCGTCACCACCGAGCGCGGCCAGTCGCGCGACAGGCTCAGCGGCCAGAGCAGCTTCAACCTCCCCATCGCCAGCCGCCGCAACGAGGTCCTGACCGGCCTCGGCGACCTGTCGATCGGCGTCGACGCCGGCTTCGAGGAGCTGTCGGACTTCGGCGGCCTGTCGAAATTCGGCGCCACGGTGAACTGGTCGCCGATCGAGAAGCTGTCCCTGCTCGCCAGCTGGACCGACGAGCAGGGCGCCCCGTCCATCTCGCAGCTCAACGACCCGGTGATCGAGACGCCCAACGTGCCGGTGTTCGACTTCCGCACAGGCGAGACGGTGTTCGTCACCCGCATCAGCGGCGGCAATCCGAATCTGGACGCCGACAACCGGCAGGTCATCCGCCTGGGCGGCACCCTGCGCCCGCTCACCGACACCGACCTGTCGCTCAGTTCGACCTGGACGTGGAGCCGCACTGACGACGAGATCGCCTCCTTCCCGTCGATCACCCCCGACCTCGAGGCCGCCCTGCCCGACCGGTTCGAGCGGGATCTCGACGGCAACCTTGTGCGCATCGACGCCCGGCCGCTCAATTTCGAACGCTACGAGCGCCAGGACCTCCGCTCAGGCTTCAACTTCTCCCGGGCCTTCGGAGAGCCGACGCCGCGTGAAGAGGGCGCGAGCGAGGGACGGGGCGGGCCTGTCGCTGTCCGTGTCGAGGGCGGCGGCCCCCGCGGCGCCCGGTCGGGCGGCGGCGGGACCCAGGTCCGTATGGGCGGCGGCCGCGGCCGCGGCGGCGGCATGCAGCCCGGCCAGGGCCGCTTCCACATCTCGCTCTACCATACCTGGCGGCTTCAGGATGAGATCGTCATCGCCGACGGCCTGCCCGTACTGGACCTGCTGGACGGCGCCGCCACCTCGGCCCGCGGCGGCAGTCCGCGCCACGAGATCCAGGGCATGGGCGGCGTCTTCCGCAACGGTGTTGGGACCTTTGTCTCGGCCAATTGGCGCGACGGCACCCGCGTCGACGGCGGGACCGGCCCGGACCTGGAATTCTCCGACCAGCTGACGGTGAACCTCAACGTCTTCATGGACCTGAACCAGCGCACCTCCTGGGTCGAGCGATTCCCGTGGCTGGAGGGCTCGCGCATCCAGCTGGGCGTGCAGAACCTGTTCGACAGCCGCCCGGAGGTCACCGCTGTCGGCGCCGAGACGCCGCTCAACTACCAGCCCGACTTCCTCGACCCCGAGGGCCGGTCGATCCGGCTGACGCTGCGCAAGATCCTGTTCTAGAGGCGAAGGGCGAAGGAAGAGGGTTTCGGGCTTCCGAACGAGGTTCTAGTCTCCGTAGCGGGCGAGGCTGAAACGGCTGTGCCCGGCCCCTCGCCGTCAGCGCTCGCCCATCTTGAAACGCAAGCCCCCGCCCAGCCCGTTCGAAGCCCAGCGCAAGGCGGCGCAGCGCGCGGCGCTGAACGCCCTGCGCCGCGCCCGACGCGCGGCGGACAAGGCCGGCGTCACGCTTTCGGAATGGGAGGGGGAATTCCTCGACTCGGTCAGCGAGCGGGTGAAGACGCACGGCCGCGCCTTCGGCGACCCGGAACTCGGCGCGCCCGGACAGGCCCTGTCAGCCATGCAGGGCCGCAAGCTCAAGGAAATCTCCGCCAAGGCCAAGGGCGAGGAGCCCCGGCGGCGGTGGGGCCGCAAGAGCCCGGGTTCAGGCGGGAAAAACTAACGGGCCGCAGGCCTCGCGTCGGCGCCCTAGATCTCGCCCAGCGCCGACATGTACAGGTCCAGGATCGCGTCCTCTTCCTGGCGCTTGGCCTTGTCCTGCTTGCGGATGCGGATGACCTTGCGAAGGATCTTGACGTCGTAGCCCTCGCCCTTGGCCTCGGCGAAGACCTCCTTCATGTCGGCCATCACCGCCTGCTTGTCCTCTTCGAGGCGCTCCAGCCGTTCGATGATGGTGCGCAGCCGGCCCTGGGCCGAGGCGGTCAGGACGTCGGGGCTGGCGTCGAAGGATGCGTCGTCGGCCACGGGCGGACTCCTGGGAAGCGGGGAATGAATGGAGCCGGACGCTAACCACGCCTGTCCGGCGGGCTCAACATCAGGCACGAAAAAGGCCGCGGACAAGGCCCGCGACCTGTGGAAAAGCGCTCAAGCGAACCGCGACCGCGTTGCGGCCGCCGGCGCACTGGAAGGCCTTAGCCCTGCTTCGCCTTGAAGCGCGGGTCCGTCTTGTTGATCACATAGACGATGCCCTTGCGGCGCACGACCTTGCAGTCGCGGTGGCGACCCTTGAGCGACTTGAGCGAGCTGCGGACCTTCATGGTCGTCGTCCTGAGGCAAAGCAAAACAGAAAAGCCGCGGGACGGACCTGCGGCGGAGCGGTGCGTATAGAGAGGGCGGGGCCGGGCGTCAACTGTCCGTTCGCGAGGCCCCGCCTCGCTCCGTCTTATCCCGCCAGCCACGCGCTGAGCATCCTGCTCGGCG
>JADGMZ010000105.1 GCA_015234495.1 Brevundimonas sp.
GCCTTCGTACCAGATGTCGCGATTGTCGGCCGCCCAGGTCGACGACAGGTTGCGCGCCGGATCGAAGCCGGCCCATTCGGCGCCGTCCCCGAAGCCCCGCGGGCCCTCGTAGAAGCGGGAATCGCGGTCGATCCGGCTAATCAGATCCGAGACGGTGGTGGGGCGTTCGCGCTCGACCCGCCAGGGGTCGGCGACGGCCTGCTGCGGCGAGGCCAGGTCCATGGCGAAGACCGGGGCCGCAAGGGCCGCCGTCGCCATGCCTGCACTGATCGCCTTCAGACGCATCAACGGTCCCCTCAGTCCGTTAACGCCTTCAGCCTGCACGATCGGTGCGGGAACGCCAACTGACTTTCATACCCGACCGTCGAACGTCCTCCGCGATGTGGCGGTTCCGCCTCATCCCCAGGCGCGGAAATGCTTGCTCAGCTTCAGGCCCTGGCTCTGGTAGTGGCTGCCGCCCTCGCCATACAGCCGCGACGGCCGCTCGGTCAGCGGCTCATAGACCAGCCGGGCCACGATCTGTCCGTGCTCCAGCAGGAAGGGGGTGTCGTGGGTGCGCACCTCAAGCACCCCCTTGGAGCCCGCCCCGTGCGCCTCGTCGGTGCCGAAGCCGGGGTCGAAGAAGCCGGCGTAGTGGACGCGGAACTCGCCCACCGAGGGATCGATGGGGGTCATCTCGGCGGCCTGCATGACCGGGATCTCGACCGCCTCGTTGGAGGCCAGGATGTAGAATTCGCCCGGATCCAGCAGCAGTTCGCCGCGCCGGACCAGCAGCGGCTCCCAGAAGTCGCGCGGGTCGTGGCCGTCGATGCGGTCCAGGTCCACCACCCCGGCGTGACGTCGCCCGCGGAAGCCGACGATGGTCCCGTCGGCGCCTTCCAGATCGACGCCGACGCTGCGCGTCTCCAGCTTGGGCGGCTCGCCGGCCTTCAGCCGCAGCTGGTTCAGCCGCGTCCCCGGCCGCACCAGGATGGAGAAGGTCTGGGGCGCGATCTCCAGATACAGCGGCCCTTCATAGCCCTTGTCGACGTCGTCGAAACTGGCCCCGCTGTCGGTCAGCAACCGCACGAAGACGTCGACCCGTCCGGTCGAACTCTTCGGATTGGCCCGGGCGATCAGTCCCTTCGGCAGGCTCAGCCGCTCCTGCAGCCGGGCGATGTAGACGCAGCCCTTCTCCATCACATAGCCGGCCGACAGGTCGATCGGGTGCATGACCACGTCGGCGATCCGGTCCTCGACCTTGCGCTGACCGGGCAGGAAGGAGGCCCGCACCCGCCAGGCCCGGTCCGACAGCCGCAGGTCCAGGCTGGCCGGCTGCACCTGGTCGGTATCGAAAGCAGTCTCCGAGGCGATCGCCCCGCCGGCGATCAGCGCCTCGATGGACTGCGACGGCAGGATGCCGGGGACGGAGGTCGAATAGGTCTGCATGGATCCCGATTACACGATTCCGCGTCCGGTCTCGCCTGTCGCGCCGCTTGACCTGGGGACCGCGAACGGGACGATGGCCGGATGCACGACACCCCCGCCTATGAAGCCGAGACCGAAGGCGTCCTGGTCCGCGTCCGTCCCAGCTATCTGGCGGGCCAGTCCGACCCCGACGGCGGCCGCTGGGTCTGGGCCTACCAGGTCGAGATCGTCAACCTGACCTCCGTCCCCGTGCAATTGCTGGCCCGCCGCTGGGTCATCACCGACGGCCAGGGCCGGGTCGAGGAGGTGCGCGGCGCCGGGGTGGTCGGCGAACAGCCGGTGATCAAGCCGGGCGACAGCTATTCCTACGCCTCGGGCTGCCCGCTCAGCACCCCGACCGGCTCGATGGTCGGCGGCTACTACATGACCGATCTGTCTTCCGGCCGCGCCTTCGAAGCCGCCATCCCCGCGTTCAGTCTCGACGTGCCGGGCGAGCGGCGGGTGCTGAACTGAGTGGCGAGTGATGAGCGGCTAGTGGCCAGTGAGGGCGGCTTCACTCCTGGCGGAAGGGCGGCGCGGCGCGTGCCGACACCCGGCGGCGGGCCAGCCACTAGCCCCTAATCACTCTCGGCCGCGCCGGCCGCCGACCGTGGCGTGAATGCATGGACGTCCCGGGGGCGAGGGGGCTGCGTCAACCCGGAGAACCGCAGCCCCGCCCCTGACTCACCGCCGCGAGCGAGCGCGGCGGGAGGCGGACGGCGGCTCCCGTAGGAGCCATTCATGACAGCCGTGTGGCTGAAAGTGATGAGTGGCCAGTGGTTAGTGATTGCAGCATCACGGCCCGCGGAAGGGCGGCGCGGGCTGCGCCGTCGCACAGGCGGCGGCCAGCCACTCACCACTGACCACTCTCTAGATGTAGCGGCGCAGCGACCGGGCCAGCTCCGAGGCTCCGTCCTTGCCGCCCTTGCGGACCTGCGGCTGGTAGGCGACGCGGGCGTGCTCGACGCAGTAGACGCCTTCCGACGAGCGGCGGCCGCAGAAGCTGAACTCGTTCGACGACGGGTCGCCGATCGGCCATTTGCACATGTGGGCGCCCAGGGTCATCACCGTGGCGGTGCCCGGCAGGTCAGGCATCGGGGCCGGGACGGCGGGGGCGGCCGCACGCGGCTGCACCGCCTCGATGCGGCGCGGGGCCGACGGGGCCTGGGTCGGCGGGGCCGCGGGACGCGGGCGCGACGGGCGGAAGGTGGCGCGGGCCGGCTGCGAGGGGGCGGCGCGCCCCGACAGGCCCAGCCGGTGCACCTTGCCGATGACGGCGTTGCGGGTGACGCCGCCGCCGAGCTGCTTGGCGATCTGGCTCGCCGACTGGCCTTCCAGCCAGAGCTTCTTCAGCGCGCCGACGCGGTCTTCGGTCCAGCCTGCGGTCATGACAACCCTCCGGGGTCTCGGATTCAACATATGGGGTCCAAGGGTCCCTCCCGGGCTCTCGACCTACCACTAATCGTAAACCAGACCCTAACAGACGCAATATGTGCGAATCAGTCCGTCCACAGAAACCAGATGTGGGGTGTTCGACGGAGGGGCAGGGAAGAGGGATGGAAAGAGGGATTAGGGATGAGGGATTGGGGGTCGGGATGGCATCATGGTCAGGCGGGCCGCTGGTGACGTGGCTACCGGGCCCCGCTGATCTCTTCCCTCATCCCTAATCCCTAATCCCTCTTCCCCCCGACCCTTGCGCTTCCCCAAGCGCCACCGCATCTGCCCCCCCATGACCGACCTCGCCTCGACCCGCCCAACCGGGCTTCCGCAGCCGCGCCGCTATGACGGCATCAACTGGGTGGGGGTGCGGACCCTCTACCTGCGCGAGGTGCGGCGCTTCTGGAAGGTGGGGTTGCAGACCGTGGCCGCGCCGGTGGTCACCACCCTGCTCTACATGATGGTCTTCGTGGTCGCCCTGCAGGGGGCGCGGCCGCCGCTGCACGAAGTGGCCTTCGCCGAGTTCGTCGCTCCGGGCCTGATCATGATGGCCATCCTCAACAACGCCTTCGCCAACGCCTCGTCCAGCCTGATCCAGGCCAAGATCATGGGCACGGCGACCGACTTCCTGACCCCGCCGCTCAGCCCCCTTGAGCTGACCATCGGCTTCTCGCTGGGCGCCGCCACCCGCGGGCTGGCGGTCGGGCTGGTGACGGCGATCTGCGTCCTGCCGTTCGCGCGGCTGGGCGTGGCCAACGTCCTGGCCATCGTCTGGTTCGCGCTCGCGGCCTCGCTGATGATGGGCATGGTCGGGGTCTTCGCCGGCCTGTGGTCCGAGAAATTCGATCACCTGGCGGCGGTGCAGAATTTCGTCGTCATGCCGATGACCTTCCTGTCGGGGGCCTTCTACCTGGTCGACCGGCTGCCCGAGCCGTTCGCCACCATCAGCCACTTCAACCCCTTCTTCTATCTGATCGACGGCTTCCGGTCGGGCTTCATCGGCCACGCCGAGGGCGATGTCCGTATCGGCGTGGCCATGAGCGTGGTGCTGACGGCGATCCTCGCCGTCGCCTGCTGGCGCGTGTTCCGCTCGGGCTGGCGGCTGAAGAGCTAGGCGTTTCCGCGGCCCCGGTCGTCGGGATCGACCGCCCCGCCCGGACCGGCGTTGTTCTCGACGTCGCCTTCCACCGAGCTGTCGCCCTCGATCTCGTCCAGCCCCTCGCGCCGGTTCAGCCCGGCCGACTGGCCGATGCCGGGATTGCGCTCCAGGTCGTCGACGCCCTTGATGGGCTGGTCTCGCGGATCGGGATGATTGGACATGACGGTCTCCTCTGCCTGTGCGGGGTCAACCGGCTGTCGCCGGGGCGGTTCCCCTCGGGGTGGCCGCCTTTTAAGGTGCGCTTGACGTCCGGCCGCGCTAGCCATGGCGTCACGTCATCAAGGGGGTTCCATGCTGTTCCGTTCGCTCGCCGCCGTCGCGGCCCTGCTCGCCGTCGCCTTGCCGTCCGCCGCCCAGGAGGTCGACCTGCGCGCCCAGGTCGCGGCCTTCGTCCAGCCGTCGAACGAGGCCCGCACCGGGGTCGTGGTCGACCAGCTGCGCGCCGCGGGCTTCGAGCCGGTGGTCGAGACCTTCGCCGGCGGCAATCCGCGCGGCGGCGAAAGGGCGGGCCGCAATGTCGTGGTCACCCTCGGCGACGGCCCGCGCGAAATCCTGCTCACCGCCCACTACGACGCCGTGGTCCTGCGCGACGGGACCCTGTCACATGGCGTGGTCGACAACGCCGCCTCGGTCGTCGGGGTCATCGAGGCCGCGAAGATCCTTCGTGACAAGGACCTGAACCACCGCGTCCGCGTCATCCTCTTCGACCAGGAAGAACTGGGCCTCGTCGGCGCGCGCAAATGGATCGAGGCCCACGGGCTCGACAATGTCGCCGCCGTCGTGAACTCCGACGTCGCCGGCTATGGCGACACGATGATGTACGGCCAGAACAACGGCCCGCAGTCGGCCTTCATGACCCGCGCGGTCCAGGAGCTGTGCGCCGAGCGCGCCATGCAGTGCGTCGGCTTCCCGATCTATCCGCCCTCGGACGACCGCGCCTTCTCCGGCGCAGGCCGCCCCGCCGGCGCGCCGCCGGCCGCCGTCGTTCCGACCCTGTCGCTCGGCTTCCAGGACGAGGTCGGCGCCCACCAGATGTGGCTGGCCTTCAATGGCGGCGAGGCGCCCGGCCTGGCCGAGGGCTTCGTGCCCCGCGTCTTCCAGCTGATCCACTCGGCCGACGACACCATGGAGCAGATCGACCCCGCCACGGTGAGGACGGCCGGCGAGGTCTATGCGGCGCTGGTGGAGAAGCTGGACGCCCAGCTGGGCGACTGACTGATCCTTCTCCCCCTGCGGGAGAAGGTG
>JADGMZ010000106.1 GCA_015234495.1 Brevundimonas sp.
ACCCGCGCCGACAGCGAGGAGCAGGGCGACCGCCGCGATGAACATCGCATAGGCCAGGACCAGCAGAACCTCGGCCCAGGAGGGCGCCGTGACGGCGAGGCTGACCGGCCCGACGGCCGCGATGGCGGACTGGATGTTCATCCAGCCATAGGCGGCGGCCAGCAGGCCCAGCACGGCGGCGGCAAGGCCGGCGATGCGCAGGACCATCGCCATCGGACGGGCCGCGCTACGCACCAGCACGCCGACGAGACCGAGCACGAGTATCGGCAGGCTCAGAAGCATCAGCGTCAGCATCACCATCTTGGCGACGATGTCGGCGTCCATGAACAGCACGGCGGGCGACAGCCCCGACGCATAGGTGGTGAGCAGCCAATTGCAGCCGGCCGCCGCCGCCGCGAACGCCACGGCCACGATCGCCAGCGCGATGATGTCGATCTTCATGCTTCCCCCCGTTCAACCTGAAGGGAGTGTGCGCTCCAGCGTTCGCGCGGGCAAGGAGGCCTCAGCGCGGCGCGCGCTTGGCCAGGATTCGCTGCAGCGTCCGCCGGTGCATGCCGAGCCGTCGCGCCGTCTCCGAGACGTTGTGGTCGCACAGTTCGTAGACGCGCTGGATGTGCTCCCAGCGCACACGGTCGGCACTCATCGGGTTTTCAGGCGGCTCCGGGGCCTCGCCGGTCATCAGCAGGGCCTTGACCACGTCGTCGGCGTCGGCCGGCTTCTGCAGATAGTCGACCGCGCCCGCCTTGACCGCCGCCACGGCCGTGGCGATGGCGCCGTAGCCGGTCAGCATGACGATGCGGGCGTCCTCGCGCCGGTCGCGGATGGCTTCGACGACCTTCAGGCCGTTGCCGTCTTCCAGCCGCATGTCCAGCACGGCGAAGGCCGGGACCAGGGCGCGCAGGGCCTCCCGGGCCTCCGCCACCGATCCGGCCGTCGTCACCTCGAAACCCCGGCTCTCGAGCGCCCGGCCCAGACGGGTGCGCAGGGCGTTGTCATCGTCGAGCAGCAGCAGGGTGCGGTCCGGCAGGGCGGCGATCCGGTCTTCGGCGTCGGGCATCGGCGTTCTCCTTGGCGCTGAATCGGCCTCAGCGCGCCTGCGGTCAAGATTCAGATAGGGGCTGCGGCCTCAGGAGGAAACCTCCAACGCCGGACGGGGCCAGCGGACGGCGACGCGGGCGCCCTTCGGTTGCCCCCTGGGCGGGGTCGGGCCGCCGTCGCCGGGGCCGACCGAGACCTTGCCGCCGGTCCGCTCCAGCAGGGTGCGGGCGATGAAGAAGCCGAGCCCCATGCCGCCCTGGCTGGGCGCGATCTTCTCCGCGGCCGGGGCGGAGCCGTTCCCCTTGCGGGCCTTGCGGCCCGGCGCGGCGGCGGCGACGGAGGCGGCGATCTGGGCGGCGAGGGCGCGGCGCGCCTTGCCGTGCGGGCGGCTGGTCACATAGGGCTCGCCCAGCCGCGGCAGGATGTCGGAGGGGATGCCGGGGCCGTCGTCGACCACCTCGATCTCGATGAAGCCGGCGTCGACCAGGGCCTGGACCCGCACCCGGCTGTTGGCGAAGTCGGCCGCGTTCTCGACGAGGGTCGACAGGCCGTGCACCACCTCGGGCAGGCGGCGCACCCGCGGATCAGCCTCGCCGGAGGCGGTGCGCACCGCCACCTCGAAGTCGAGATCGAAGCCCCGGTGCGGCTCGACCACCTCCTCCAGCAGCGCCTTCAGATCGACGTCGGCGAAGGCGGCGTCGCCCTCCTCCGGCTGTTGCGACAGCTGTTTCAGGATGTCCCGGCAGCGCTCGGCCTGCTGCAGGATCAGGGCCGCGTCCTCGGCGGCGGCGGGGTTGCCGGCGGATTCGCGCAGCAGTTCGCGGGCGACTACCTGGATGGTGGCCAGGGGCGTGCCCAGTTCGTGCGCCGCCGCGGCCGCCAGCCCGCCCAGGGCCGCAAGCCGCTGTTCGCGTTGCAGCACGTCCTGGGTGGTGGCGAGGGCCAGTTCCAGCTTCTCGGCGTCGGCCGCGACCCGCCAGGCGTAGCCGGAGGTGAAGACCACGCCCGTGGTCAGGGCCAGGCCCACGCCGAAGCGGTACAGGGGCGGAAGCTCCAGTTCGGTGCCGGCCTGCCACGGCAGCGGCATGGAGAAGAAGAACAGCCCGACGGCGGCGAGCAGGACGAGCAGGCCCATCAGCGCCGCCTGGCGCCCCGGAAGGGAGGCCGCGGCCACCGTCACGGGCGCCACCAGCAGCAGGCAGAACGGGTTCTGCAGTCCCCCCGTCAGCGCCAGCAGGGCCGACAGCTGCAGGATGTCGAACCCCAGGTGGGCGGCGGTCAGGGTCCCGTCGGCGACCGAGCCGTCGGTCCGGTTCAGCCGGGCGGTGGCGTTCAGGTTCATCGCCACGCTGGCCGCGATGACCGCCAGGCAGCCCCACAGCGGCAGGCGGAAGTGGAACCAGACCGTGGCCACGAGGATGGTGGCGCTCTGGCCGACGATGGCCAGCCAGCGCAGGATCACCAGGGTCCGCAGCGACAGGCCGCGGCTGCGGCGCGGCAGGTTGCGCCAGCCGGCGAAACGGCCGCCGCCCTCGGCGGGGGCGGGCTGCGACGACAGGGGGTCTTGGGGCGGGCTCACGGCTCTTCTATAGACCAGCCGCGCCCGCGTGGCGCGTGTCTCGCCGGAGCAGAGGGTTCCCATGCCGCGTCGTTCGATCCTGATCTTCGCCGGCGCCTGCGCCGTGATCGCGGCGGCGCTGATCGCCGTGACCCTGGTGCTGGTCAACCGCCCGCTGGCCGGGGCCATCCAGCCCGGCGAGGTGATCACCGCGGGCCAGGCCGATGTCGGCGGGCCGTTCCAGCTGGTCGACCAGCAGGGCCGTCCGGTCGACGAGTCCCTGCTGCAGGGCAGATGGTCGCTGGTCTTCTTCGGCTTCACCTACTGCCCGGACTTCTGCCCCACCACCCTGCAGGCGCTCGACGCCACAAAGCAGCAGCTGGGCGACAGGGCCGACGACCTGCAGATCGTCTTCATCAGCATCGACCCCGAGCGCGACACGCCGCAGATGCTGAAGGACTACCTGTCCTCTGACGGCTTCCCGGAGGGCGTGATCGGGCTGACAGGCACGCCGGCGCAGGTGAAGGCGGCCGCTGACGCCTACAAGGCCTTCTACCAGAAGGTCGGCGAGGGCGAGGGCTATACGATGAACCACTCGCTGGCCGTCTATCTGATGGGGCCGGACGGCCAGTTCCGCACCACGGTGGCCGAGGAGCTGGGCCCCGAGCGCACCGCCGCGATCATCGAACGGGCGATGGCGCAGGGGTAGGGGCGCGCCGCGAACCTCGGCCGTTCACGAGAAACTGATCGCCGATAATCCTTTTGCACTGCGGCGCGTTCTATGGTGCCCTGCCACATAACGGCGGGGGCCGCTTCAGGACACGCATGCTGTATTCGCTTCACGAGCTCGCCTATCATTCGGCGACGCCGTTTCGCCTCGGGGCCCAGCTGGCCCGGGACTTCTGGAAGTCTCCATTCAACCCGGCCGCCGACACCGCCCTGGCGCGCACCGCCTGGGCCTCGGCGGAACTGTTCGAGAGCGTCACCCGCCGCTACGGCAAGCCGGCCTGGGGTCTGGAGACCGTCGAGATCGACGGCCGTGCGGTGCGCACCAGCGAACAGGTGGTGTGGTCCTCGCCATGGTGCCGGATGGTGCGGTTCGCCCGCCATCTCGGCGACCTGAAGCGCGCCGGCAAGCCGACCGTGGCCCCGGCCGTGCTGATCGTCGCCCCGCTGTCCGGCCATTACGCCACCCTGTTGCGCGGCACGGTCGAGACCTTCCTGCAGGACCACGACGTCTATGTCACCGACTGGGCCAACGCCCGCCAGGTGCCGATGCTGGAGGGGCGGTTCGACTTCTCCGACTACATCGACCACGTGCGCACCATGCTGCGCGTGATCGGGCCGCGGGCGCACGTCGTCGGCGTGTGCCAGCCGGGACCGCCGGTGCTGGCCGCCTGCGCCCTGATGGCCGAGGACGGCGATCCGAACCGGCCGGCCTCGATGACCTTCATGGGCTCGCCGATCGACGCCCGGCTGTCGCCGACGGTGATCAATGGCCTGGCCGGGGAGAAGCCCTTCACCTGGTTCCGGTCGAACATGATCCACACCGTGCCCTGGCCCTATCCGGGCTTCGGGCGGCGGGTCTATCCGGGGTTCGTGCAGCTCTACAGCTTCATGTCGATGAACGAGGAGCGCCACGTCGACGCCCACCACGAGTATTTCCAGCACCTGGTCAACGGCGACGGCGACGGGGTCGAGAAGCACGAGGCCTTCTACAACGAATACCTGTCGGTGCTGGACCTGAGCGAGGAGTTCTACCTCCAGACCATCGACATCGTCTTCCAGCAGCACCTGCTGCCGCGCGGCCTGCTGGAGCACCGCGGGCGCCGGGTCGACCTGACCAGGATCGCCGACATCGGCCTGATGACGGTCGAGGGCGAGAAGGACGACATCTCGGGCGTCGGCCAGACCCAGGCGGCGCACGCCCTGTGTCCGAGCATCCCTGACGACCGCCGGGTGCTGTACGTCCAGCCGGACGTCGGCCACTACGGCGTGTTCAACGGCCGCCGCTTCCGCGACGAGATCTATCCCCGCGCGCGAGAATTCATCGCGGCCAACGAGGCGCTCAGTGTCCTACCGGAACGGCCAGCGGCTGCCGCCTGAGGCGCTGGGCGTCCCCGCCCGGCTGTCGGTCAATCCCCGCGCCCGTCGCCTGTCGATCCGCATCGACGGCCGCGCCGGCGAGGCGGTGCTGGTGGCGCCCAGCGAGCGCCGCCTGGGCGATGTCGTCGCCTTCGCGCGCAGCAAGGCCGAGTGGATGCGCGAGCGTCTGGCCGCGCGGCCGGAAGGGACGCCGCTGGCGCCCGGGGGCGAGGTGCTGCTGTTCGGCCGCCCTGCCCGGCTGGAAGCGACCGGCGGCGCCGGGGCCGCCCGGCTGGTCGAGGCGGCGGACGGGCCGGTGATCCTGTCCGGCGGCGAGGGCGAGGCCTTCGCCCGGCGGGTCGAGAACCTGCTCAAGCGGCTGGCGCGGCAGGTGCTGGTCGAGCGCACCGAGCACCACCTGCGCACGCTGGGGCAGAAGCCGGTGCGGGTGTCGATCGCGGACGCACGCTCGCGCTGGGGCTCGTGCAGCCCGCACAACCGCAGCATCCGCTACAGCTGGCGGGTGATCATGGCCCCGCCAGCGGTGGCCGACTATCTGGCCGCCACCTCGTGGGCGGCCAGATAGTCGGCC
>JADGMZ010000107.1 GCA_015234495.1 Brevundimonas sp.
GACGGCAAGGCCGAGCTGGACGGCATCGTCGAGGCCTCGCTAAAGCGCGCCGGCCTGTGGGACGAGGTCGCGGACCGCCTGCACGCGCCGGGCACCGGCCTGTCGGGCGGCCAGCAGCAGCGCCTGGTCATCGCCCGCGCCATCGCGGTCGAGCCCGAGGTCATCCTGATGGACGAGCCCTGCTCGGCGCTCGACCCGATCGCCACGGCCCGCATCGAGGAGCTGATCGACGAGCTGCGCGAACGCTACTGCATCGTCATCGTCACCCACTCCATGGCCCAGGCCGCGCGGGTCAGCCAGCGCACCGCCTTCTTCCACCTCGGCCGGCTCATCGAGGTCGGCGACACCGAAGATCTCTTCACCAATCCGCGCGAGCGGCGCACGCTCGACTACATCACCGGCCGCTTCGGCTAGGAGCCGTCCATGAACCAGCACACCGTCAAGGCCTATGGAGACGAACTGGACCAGCTGACCGCCGAGGTCGCCCGCATGGGCGGCCTGGCCGAGGCCCAGGTCGCCGAGGCCATCGAATCGGTCGCCCGCCGCGATATCGCCCTGGGCCGCGCCGTGGTCGAGCGCGACGCCAAGCTGGACGCCCTTCACCGCGAGATCGAGAAGCGGGCCATCCGCCTGATCGCCCTGCGCCAGCCGGTGGCCACCGACCTGCGCCGCACCCTCGGGGCGATGAAACTGGCCACCGACCTGGAGCGCACCGGCGACCTGGCCAAGAACATCGCCAAGCGCGGCCTGGTGCTGGCCGAAGGCGAGCCGATGCAGCCGCTGACGCGGTCGATCGAGCGGATGGGCAAGCTGGTCTCCATGCGCCTGCGCGACGTTCTGGACGCCTACGCCGCCGGGGAGGTCGACCAGGCCCTGACGGTCTGGAACACCGACGACGAGGTCGACGAGCACTACAACAGCCTGTTCCGGGAACTGCTGACCTACATGATGGGCGACCCCCGCACGATCGGGGCCTGCACCCACCTGCTGTTCATGGCCAAGAACCTGGAGCGCATCGGCGACCACGCCACCAACATCGCCGAGACCATCCATTACGAGATCACCGGCGAGGAGTTCGCCGGCGAGCGTCCGCGCTGGAACCCCGACGCCGCCGAGGACACCCCCGAACCGCCGACCGCCGACTGACCCCGGGAGACCTGCCGTGCAGCCGTATATTCTGGTGATGGAAGACGAGGACGCCCTGGCCACCCTGGTCCAGTACAACCTCGAGAAGGAAGGCTACCGCGTCGTCATCGCCGCCGATGGCGAGGAGGGCATGCTGCAGATCGAGGAGCGGCTGCCCGACCTCGTGCTTCTCGACTGGATGCTGCCCAAGCTGTCGGGCATCGAGGTCTGCCGGCGCATTCGCGGCAAGGCCGAGACCCGCAACCTGCCGGTGATCATGCTGACCGCCCGCGGCGAGGAGACCGACCGCGTGCGCGGCCTCGACACCGGCGCCGACGACTACATGACCAAGCCGTTCTCGATGGTCGAGCTCAACGCCCGCATCCGCGCCGTGCTGCGGCGCATCCGCCCCGGCCTGGCCGACGACCGCCTGACCCACGGCGACATCGTCATCGACCGCGTCGCCCACCGCGTCCGCCGCGCCGGTCAGGAAATCCACCTCGGCCCGACCGAGTTCCGCCTGCTGGACCACCTGATGCAGCACCCCGGCCGGGTGTTCAGCCGCGAACAGCTGCTGGACGCCGTGTGGGGCTCGGACGTCTACGTCGAGGCGCGGACCGTGGACGTCCACGTCGGCCGCCTGAGAAAGGCGCTGAATATCGAGGGGACGGTCAATCCGATCCGCACGGTCCGCTCGGCCGGGTATTCGCTCGACCTGGGAGGCTGAGGCGGGCTCTCACACACCCGCCGGCGGCGTTGGCCCAATCTGGGCCGCTCGGTCGGATCGGCTGCATCCAAAGCGGCGCCGTAGGGCCTCATGAAGATGCAGGCATGTCGCCTGCGATGCCCTTCATCGATGAGCCATGCGTCCTGCTTTTCTTCTCCCGGTCCTGATCGCCCTTCTCCCCGTCGCCGCCCACGCCCAGACCCGAGAGGCCGTCCGGGTTCCGTCCGGCGACGCCGTCCTGGCCGGCGAGCTGGTCCTTCCCGATGGTCCGGCGCGCGCCGCGGTGGTGCTGGTGCAGGGCGCCGGTCCACACGGCCGCGACCAGACCATCTCGGGCGCGCCGATGTTCCGCGAGCTGGCCGACGGGCTGGCCGCGCGGGGCGTCGCCAGCGTGCGCATCGACAACGCCGGCGTCGGCGAGTCGACCGGCGAGCGGGTGCAGCATTTCCGGCAGCGCGAGCCGCACATCATGGCCGTGCTCGACATGCTGGCGGCGCGCCCCGAGCTGTCGGCCGCGCCGCTGGGCCTGGTGGCCCACAGCGAGGGCACGATGGTCGCCGCCGACGTCTGGGCGGAACGTGACGAAGCGCTGGACTTCCTTGTCCTGCTCGGCGCGCCGGGACGTCAAGGTCGGGTCGTCTGGGTGGACCAGCAGTCCAATCCCGAACGCTTCCCGGAGCATGGGCCCGAGGACCACGCCCGCATCCGGGCGGCCTTCGACCGCGTGGCCGAGGCGTCGATCGCCGGCGAGCGCGCCGCCGTGGAGGCCGCGACCGACGCCCTGTTCCGCACGATCGGGCTGGCAGACGAAGAGATCGCCGAGCTCACGCCCGACTTCGTCGCGCGCATGGCCAGCCCCGAGATGCAGGTCTTCCTCGGCCACGATCCGGCCCCGGCCTTCGGCCGCGTCAGCGACCCGGTGCTGGCGGTGTGGGGCGGCTTCGACCCGCTGACGGCGCCGGCGCTGAACGTCCCGGTCTTCCTCGACCACCACCACTCCGCCAGCCGCCTGACCATCGTGGTCCTGCCCGACGAGGAGCATTTCTTCCTGCGCGGCGAGGGCCTGGCGCCCGGCAAGCACGCCTTCGGCAAGATGAGTCTCAGCCCGC
Source organism: Brevundimonas sp. (assembly GCA_015234495.1). Lineage (GTDB taxonomy): Bacteria > Pseudomonadota > Alphaproteobacteria > Caulobacterales > Caulobacteraceae > Brevundimonas. Next base: position 2,962 of record JADGMZ010000107.1, read on the forward strand.
GGCTGGTCGAGACGATCGCCGACTGGCTGACGCACGAGACGTTCGACTGACGGGGCGCGCCCGCTTATCCCGCCCTGACCTCCTCCGGCTCCAGTTGGTACACCGTCGCGCAGTATTCGCAGGTCACGTGGATCCTGCCGTCGGGCTCGACCATCTCCGCTCGCTCCTCCGGCGAGAAGGAGGCCAGCACCGTGCCGATGCGGTCCTTCGAGCAGCGGCACACGGCCTGGAGGGCGCGGGGGTCCTCCAGCCGGACGCCGTCCTCGTGGAACAGGCGGAACAGCAGGGTCTCGGGCGAGACCGTCGGGTCGATCAGTTCGTCGTCCCCCAGGGTCTGGAACAGGGCGCGGCTGCGGTCCCAGGCCTCCTCGGTCGAACCGCGGGCGGCGTCGCCGGCGATCAGCTGAATCAGCGCCCCGCCGGCGCGCCAGCTGGGGCCCGCATCGGTGGTCAGCGACCCGACCGCCAGCCGGACCCTGGTCGGGATCTGCTCGGACTGCTGGAAATAGTGTTCAGCCGCCAGCGACAGGCTCTCGCCCTCGATCGGGGTGATGCCCTGGGTGCGCTCGAAATCGGGACCGCGGTCCAGCGTCATCACGAACAGGCCGTCGCCCAGCAGGGTCCTGGCGCCCGGGCGCGAAAAGCCCTGGGAGACGGCGGCCACCTCGGCCTCGTCGAAGCGGCAGTAGCCGCGCAGATAGCCGCGGGTGTCGTAGTCGGCGACGACGAAGCGCACCGGCCCGTCGCCCTGGGCCTGGACGATCAGCCGGCCCTCGAACTTCAGGCTGGAGCCGATCAGAGCGGCGAGCGCGCAGGCCTCGCCCAGCAGGGCGGCGACCGGCTCGGGATAGGCGTGGGCCGACAGGATGGCGTCGATCGTCGATCCCAGCCGGACCAGCCGGCCGCGCACCGGCCAGCCCTCTATCTGGAAGGCGGCGGCGAGGTTGTCTGACGGCGCGGCGGCGGCGGGCGCGTGATCGGTCACGGGCGTTCTCTGAAGAGCGATGGGCGGGAGCGCCGCAAGATAGGCGCCCATATCGCGATTGGTAAGGGCGCCGTGCTAGAGCAGGAACAGGCGGGACCGCGGTCCCGTTCCACGACGGCCCCGCGGCTTCAATCCATCGGCGACCCCATGACCAAACCGACGCTCAAGCCCTTGAACCAGCAGACCATCGTGGTCACCGGCGCGACCTCGGGCATCGGCCTGGCGACGGCCCGGCGGGCGGCGCGGGCGGGGGCCTGCGTCTTCCTGATGGCGCGCGGGGAGTCGGACCTCAGGGCCCTGACCGAAGAGCTCCAGGCGGCGGGCGCCCGGGTCGCCTGGGCGGTGGCCGACGTCGCCGATCCCGAAGCTCTCAAGGCGGCGGCGGAAAAATGCGTGCGCCTGTTCGGCGGCTTCGACACCTGGATCAACAACGCCGGCATCTCGATCTTCGGCGAGATTCGCGGGACCTCGCTGGAGGATCAGCGGCGGCTGTTCGAGACCAACTACTGGGGCGTGGTCAACGGCTCCCTGGTGGCGGCCGACCACCTGCGCGAGCGCCCCGGCGGCGGGTCCATCATCAACGTCGGTTCGATCCTGTCCGATGCGCCGATGCCGGTGCAGGGCGTCTATTCCGCCTCCAAGCACGCGGTGAAGGGCTTCACCAACGCCCTGCGCATGGAACTGATGCGCGAGGGCGCCCCGATCGCGGTCAGCCTGGTCAAGCCGGGGGCCATCGACACGCCCTACAACAAGCACGCCCGCAACCTGACCGGCTATGCGATGCACAATCCGCAGCCGGTCTATGCGACCCATGTGGTGGCCGACACCATCCTGTACTGCGCCGAACATCCGATCCGCGAGATCACCGTCGGCGGCGGCAGCCGGCTGATCGCCAGCTTCTATTCGGCGCTGCCGGGCGTGGCGGAACCTCTTTTCGCCCGGTTCGCTCCTAGCCTGATGCGGGACAGGGGTTCCGCCTGGCAGCCGGACGAGGACGGGCTCTACGACCCGACCGAGGACGGTCTCGACGAAGAGGTCTACTATCCCATGGTTCGACAATTTTCCGCGCTCGCCGAGGTCAGGAAGCACCCCGGAATCGCCGCCGGCGTCGTCGCTGTCCTGGCCGGAGTCGGACTGGCCACCCTGCTGCTCAACCAGCGCACCGGCCCGACCCGGCTGGAGCATCTGCGCGGCCGGTTCAATCCGCGCGGCTGGGTCGATACGGATGGCCTGCGCACCCGTCTCGACGACCTGACCGAGACCATGCGCCGCGGCGTCGGCGAGGTCGGCGACCGCGCCTCCGAATTCG
>JADGMZ010000108.1 GCA_015234495.1 Brevundimonas sp.
GAGCCGCGGCCGTCCGGCTTCAGCATCGAGGCGGCGGCGGCTCGGGGGCCAGGACGACCACGGCGAAGGCCACGGCCTGGGACATGATCACGGCCAGCGCCGCCAGCGACGCGACCTGGACCAGAACGGGCAGGGAGGAAGGGCGCTTCACGCGACGTCGCGCCCGCCGTTCAGGCGCTCGACCTTCACATCGAACATATAACCCTCGCCGCGCAGGGTCTGGATCATCTCCAGGCCCGAACCGTCGTCCAGCTTCTTCCTCAGCCGGCTGATCTGCACGTCCATGGCCCGGTCGAAGACGTCGCAGTCGGCGCCGCGCGCCCGCTCCAGCAGCTGGTCTCGCGTCATCACCCGGCCGGGACGCTCGGCGAAGGCGCGCAGCAGGGCGAACTCCCCCGCCGACAGCGCCACCGTCCGGCCGTCGGGGCGGATCAGCTCGCGCCGCATCAGGTCCAGCCGCCAACCGGCGAAGGCCAGGCACGGCCCTTCCGCCTCACCTGCCTCCCGCGGCCGGCGCAGCACCGCCCGCACCCTCGCCAGCAGCTCCCGCGGATTGCACGGCTTGGCCAGGTAGTCGTCCGCGCCCAGCTCCAGCCCGATGATCCGGTCGGTGTCCTCGCCCATGGCCGACAGCATGACGACTGGCGGCCCCTTGCCGACCAGGCGGCGGCACACCGACAGGCCGTCCTCGCCCGGCATCATCAGGTCCAGCACGATCAGATCGGGCTGCCGCGCCGCCATGGCCCGGTCCATCTCCGCCGCCGTCGCCGCCCCCTCGGCGGCATAGCCGTGCTGGCGCAGGTAGTCGGTCAGCACCTCGCGGATGCCGGGATCGTCGTCGACGACAAGGATGCGCGGGGCGGCTTCGGCTTGCATGGCGGCCATTGTGACCAACCCGGGTCGCGGCGTCATTTCAGCATTGAAACAAATCCCCGTCGCCTGAAATACGGGCGAAACCGCCGCGTGGTCGAACCGGGGCCTCAACCCACCTGGAGCCGACCCATGCTGACCCTCTTCGCCCTGTCCGCCGTCCTGATGCAGGAGTCGCCGGCCCCGCCCGACGCCCATGCCCGCGTCATGGTCATCGGCCCGCAGGGTTCGCTGGACGCCGACGGCGACGGCCAGGTCACCCGCGAGGAGTTCACCGCCCCCATGACGGCCCATTTCGCCCGCCTCGACCGGGACGGCGACGGCCGCCTGTCGGCCGGCGAACTGTCGGGCGCCCGCGGCGGCGACGGCGGCGCGGTCTTCTTCCACGGCGCGCCGGACGGGGAAGGCGACGGCCACCGCTTCGAGTTGCGCCATCCCGGCCCCGACGGCGAGGTGCGCGAGATCGTCCGTCGCGGCCCCGCCGTCCCCGGAACGCACATCATCCACCGCCCGGGCCATGGCGAGGCTCAGCGCGAGATGGACAAGGACGGCGACGACCGCATCAGCGAGGCCGAATTCACCGGTCCCCTGCGCGAGGCCTTCGCCCGCATGGACGCCGACCGCTCGGGCTTCATCGAGGAGGGCGAGCGCGGCGGCGACGACAGGGTCCGGGTCTTCACCCACCGCCTCGAGACCCGCGACGAGGATTGATCGTCTCCGTCGCATTCGTGATTTGAGCGACCGGGGTTCGTCGCCCTAAGTGGGGCGATGAACCTCCGCCGCCTCCTTGTCCGACTGACCGGGTCAGCCGCGATGGGCCTTGCGCTCCTCGCGGCGCCGGCGCTCGCGCGGGATCCTGTGGCCGCCCCCGCCCCCGCAGCCGTCGCCCCCGAGCGGACGGTCGCGGCGCGCCTGTCCAGCGAGCGGGTGCGGATGAACCAGCGCGTCTTCGACCGAGTCTGGCATGAGGTTCGCGGCCAGTACTACGATCCCGGCCTGCACGGGGTGGACTGGGCCGCCGCCCGCCGGGCCTATCGGCCCCGCGCCATGGTCGCCGCCGACGATCGCGCCCTTTATCGCGTGCTCGGCGAGATGCTCGCCCTGCTGGACGACGAACACGCCAGCGTCTCGGCCCCCGCCGTCGCCCGTCGCAGCGATACGGCCCGCCAGGCTCGCCCGACCATCGGCGTCACCCTGCGTCGCGATCCCGACGCGCCGGGCGTCTATGTCGTCGAACGGGTCCGCGACGCCTCCCCCGCCGAGGCGGCCGGGATCACCGCCGGCTGGCGGCTGGACACCACAGCGCCCGATGCCTGGTTTCCCGAACTCGACCTGGTCGAGGGCCGGGCGGTGACGCTGGTCTTCTCCGACGCCGCCGGGGTCTCCCGCAGCCTGATCGTCACCCCGCGCATCATGCAGCCGCGATCGCCGTTCGCCGCGGACCTGTCCCGCCCCGGCGTGGCGGTGTTGCGGGTCGACGCCTTCGATCTGGGCCTGGGCGACTGGCTGGGCGGCCAGCTGGCGTCCCTGTCGCCGGACACCGACGTGGTCCTCGACCTGCGCGGCAATCCCGGCGGCCGGCTGCTGGAGGCCGACGCGGTGCTCAGCTGCTTTCTGCCCCGCGACCTCGCCTGGGCCACCCGCACCAGTCGTTCGGGGCGGCCGATCGTGATGAAGACCGCCGGCGGCTGCGGCGACCTCGAGACGCCGGCGGCGAACGACGTCGCCGTCCTCGTCGACGCCGACAGCCGCAGCGCCGCCGAACTCACGCCCGCCGCCCTCCAGGAAGCCCGCCGCGCGATCGTCGTCGGCGAGCGGACGGCGGGCGCCGTGCTGATCTCCCAGGATACCCGCCTGCCCGACGGCGGCCGCCTCAGCCTCAGCCGCGCCGACTTCGTCACCGCCGCCGGGGTCCGGCTGGAGAAGCGCGGCGTCACCCCTGACCTGGCTGTGGCCGAGGCCGCCGTCGGCGGCGGCCAGAGGGATGATCCGGCCCTTGCGGCGGCCATCGAGGCGCTGGCGCGCGGCCCGTCCCTCGATCGGGTCGCCGTGCCGACCGAGGCCCGGTGAAGACGCTGCGCAGCGTCTTCCTGGTCCTTGCCCTGTTCGGGCTGGCGGCCTGCCAGAGCCTGCCTTTCGCGACCGAAGGCGTCCTGCCGCCGCCGGTGGCGGTGGAGGACGGATCGCCAGCCCGGAAGGCGCTCAACGCCCAGGTCTACGACGCCGCGACGGGGTGGATCGAGGCCCACTACTACGACCCGGCGTTCAACGGCCGGGACTGGCCGACAATGCGGGCGGAGGCGCGGGCGGCCGCCGTCGCTGCTCCTACCGAGCAGGCCTTCTATGCCGCCCTTTCCACCTTGGTGGACAAACTCGGCGATCGCCACACCTCGGTGACGTCTCCGTCGGCGCGGGCGCGCGAGGAGGCGACGCGGACCGGGCGGTCCGACGCCTCTTACGGCCTGACGGCGCTTCGTCGCGGCGACCGGTATTTCATCGCCCGGGTGCGTCCCGACGGCCCGGCGGCCCGGGCCGGCGTGCAGATCGGCTGGCGGGTCCGAAGCATCAACGGTTCCGAGGCTTTCCGGTCGGTGACGCCGCGCGACGGCCAGACCGACGCCTTCGTGTTCGAGGACGAGCATGGCGTCGTGCGCAGCCTGGCGATCACCGCCGCCATAGAGCCGTCGCTCGAGGACCTCAGGGGCGGGCGCGACCCCGCGCTTGAAGCCGCCGCCGTCGCTGTGCTGGCAGTTAGCCGGCCACCGGCCTGACCCTCGAGGCCGCCTCGCGGGCCCGCGTCCGCGCCTGGTCGACGTCCTCGCCGCGCGCCAGCGCCACGCCCATACGCCGCCGCGCGTAGCTTTCCGGCTTGCCGAACAGGCGCAGGTCCGCCGTCGGGACCGCCAGCGCCTCGGCCACGCCCTCGAAGGCGACGCCCTTCCCCTCGACCCCGCCGTAGATCACCGCGCTGGCCCCGACGTCCCGCTGGCCGACATCCACCGGCAGGCCGAGGATGGCCCGCGCATGCAGGGCGAACTCGCTCATCCGCTGCGTCGCCAGGGTCACCAGACCGGTGTCATGCGGCCGCGGCGACACTTCCGAGAACCACACCTCGTCGCCCTTGACGAACAGCTCGACCCCGAACACCCCCAGACCGCCCAGCGCATCCGTCACCTTGCCGGCGATCTCCTGCGCCCGCGCCAGGGCCGCCGCGCTCATCGCCTGCGGCTGCCAACTCTCCACATAGTCGCCCTTCTCCTGCCGGTGTCCGATCGGGGCGCAGAAGTCGGTGACAACCTGGCCGTCGCGCATCGACCGCACCGTCAGCAGGGTGATCTCGTAGTCGAAATCGATCCGCCCCTCGACGATGACCCGCGCCGTCTCCACCCGTCCGCCCGTCTGGGCGTAGCGCCAGGCGTTGCCGGCGTCCTCCAGCGCGTCGATCATCGACTGGCCCTTGCCCGAGGACGACATCACCGGCTTGATGAACACGGGCAGGCCGATGCGGTGCGCCGCCTCCGCCAGTTCCGCCGCGCTCTCCACGAAGGCGTAGGGGCTGGTCGGCAGGCCCAGTTCCTCGGCCGCCAGCCGGCGGATGCCCTCACGGTTCATGGTCAGCTGCGTCGCCCGCGCCGTCGGGATCACCCGCGCCAGCCCCTCCGCCTCGATCCGCGCCAGCACCTCGGTGGCGATGGCCTCGATCTCGGGCACGATGATGTGCGGCGCCTCGGCGCGGATCACGGCCTCCAGCGCCTCCGCGTCGGTCATCGCGATCACATGGCTGCGATGCGCCACCTGCATGGCCGGAGCGTCCGGATAGCGGTCGAGGGCGATCACCTCGACGCCCAGCCGCTGCAGCTCGATGGCCACCTCCTTGCCCAGCTCCCCCGCCCCCAGCAGCATGACGCGGGTGGCGTTGGCGGTCAGCGGCGTGCCGATTTTCATCCGGTCGTCCTCGTTCAGGGGGCGGGTGCAGGGAACAGCCGCCGGAAGGCCTCCAGCGCCGCGCCGTGATAGATGGTGGCGTGGCTTTCGTCCGGCCGCGGCGTGTAGGACCAGTCCAGCCCCGGCAGGGCGTGATCACGCAGATTGGCGACCAGCGCCGCCATCGGCGCCTCCATCAGTTCGCCCTCGTCGCCGAGCGTCAGGATCAGGGTCCGCGGGTCGTTGGAATGGTCGCGCAGGTGCGCCCCGGCCTGCCGCGCCAGCCGCCCGCCGTCCCACCACAGGCTGGGGCTGACCGCCACATAGTGGTCGAACATCTCGGGCGCCTTCAGCACCGTCTCGACCACGAACAGACCGGCCAGGGACTCCCCCATCAGCGCCGTCTCGCCGCTGGTGCGGAAACGGCCCTCGACGAACGGCTGGACCTCGGTGGCG
>JADGMZ010000109.1 GCA_015234495.1 Brevundimonas sp.
GTGCGAGAGCGCCCTGACCTTCATCGACGGCGACAAGGGCGTGCTGCTGCACCGCGGCTATCCGATCGACCAGCTGGCCTCCAAGTCGAATTTCATCGAGGTCTGCCACCTGCTTCTCCACGGCGAGCTGCCGACCGCGGCCGAGTACGAGAAGTTCGAGAACAGCATCACCATGCACACGATGCTGCACTCGCAATTCGACCGCTTCTTCGAAGGCTTCCGCCGCGACGCCCATCCGATGTCGATCATGGTCGGGACCGTCGGGGCGCTGTCGGCCTTCTATCATGACAGCCTGGATATCCAGGACCCGGTGCAGCGGAACATCTCGGCCATCCGGCTGATCGCCAAGATGCCGACCATCGCTGCCCGGGCCTACAAGTACTCGATCGGCCAGCCGTTCGTGTCGCCGCGCAACGACCTCAACTACGCCGAGAACTTCCTGCGCATGTGCTTCGCCGTTCCGGCCGAGGACTATGTGGTCAATCCGGTGCTGGCCAAGGCCATGGACCGCATCTTCATCCTGCACGCCGACCACGAGCAGAACGCCTCGACCTCGACCGTGCGCCTGGCCGGCTCGTCGGGCGCCAATCCGTTCGCCTGCATCGCCGCCGGCATCGCCTGCCTGTGGGGCCCGTCGCACGGCGGCGCCAACGAGGAGGCGCTGAACATGCTCAAGGAGATCGGCACGCCGGACCGCATCCCTGAGTTCATCGAGGGGGTGAAGGCCAAGAAATACAAGCTGATGGGCTTCGGCCACCGGGTCTACAAGAACTACGACCCGCGCGCCAAGGTGATGCAGGAAAGCGCCCACGAGGTGCTGAAGGCGGTCGGCGATCCGAACGATCCGCTGCTGCAGGTGGCCATGGAGCTGGAGAAGGTCGCGCTGAACGACGAGTATTTCATCGAGCGCAAGCTGTTCCCGAACGTCGACTTCTATTCGGGCATCACCCTGTCGGCGATGGGCTTCCCGACCTCGATGTTCACCGTCCTGTTCGCCCTCGCCCGCACCGTCGGCTGGATCGCCCAGTGGCAGGAGATGATCGGCGACCCGACCCAGAAGATCGGCCGTCCGCGTCAGCTCTACACCGGTCCGACCGAGCGCGACTTCGTGCCGATCCAGAACCGGGGCTGAGGCCCGTCCGGGCCGGTCCATCCGCGACAGCCGAGACACGACGAAACGCCGGGGCCCGAAGCCCCGGCGTTTTTCGTTCGCCCCGCGACGCCCGGCCGCGCGGCGAAGGCGGAGAACGGCGATTGCGCGAAGGGCCGGTCTCGTTATGGTCACCGTCACTGTTCCGGAGAGAGGGAAAGACTCCATGCGCCATCGCCTCGTATCGATCGCCGCCATTCTGGCGGTTGTGGTCCCGCCGTCCGTGGTATGGGCCGACGCGCACGGCGCTGCCGCCCCGGCGGCCATGGCCGCCGTCCAGACTCCCGAGCCGCTGCAGGGCGCGCCGGTGGCCGATCTCGTGGCGCGGGTCGATATCCCGTGGTCGCGGTTCCAGCTCGACAACGGCCTGACCGTGCTCGTCCACACCGACCGCAAGGCGCCGGTGGTGGCGGTGTCCATCTGGTACAATGTCGGCTCCAAGGACGAGCCGGCCGGATCGACCGGCTTCGCCCACCTGTTCGAGCACCTGATGTTCGGCGGCTCCGAGAACTCGCCGGTCAGCCACATCCAGACCATGAGCTCGGCCGGGGCGACCGGCCTGAACGGCACGACCTGGTTCGACCGCACCAACTATTTCCAGACCGTGCCGACCCCGGCGCTGGAGCAGACCCTGTTCCTGGAGAGCGACCGCATGGGCTTTCTGCTCGGCCAGGTCGGCCAGGAGGTGCTCGACCTGCAGCGCGGCGTGGTCCAGAACGAGAAGCGCCAACGCGACAACCAGCCCTACGGCCTGTCCTCCTATGCCCAGCAGGAGGCGCTGTTCCCCGAGGGCCATCCCTACCGCCACTCGACCATCGGCTCGATGGCCGACCTCGATGCGGCCAGCCTCGAGACCGTGCGCAACTGGTTCCGGGACAACTACGGCCCCAACAACGCCGTGCTGGTGCTGTCGGGCGACATCGACGAGCCGACCGCCCGCACCCTGGTCAACCGCTATTTCGGCGCCATCCCGCGCGGGCCGGTCAATGTGCCGGCCGAGGCTGACATCCCGACCCTGCCCGCCCCGGTCGAGCAGGTGCTGTACGACCGCGTGGCCCAGACCCGCATCAGTCGCGCCTGGGTCGTGCCCGGCCTCGGCGATCCCGACGCCGTGCCGCTGAGCGTCGGCGCCTCCATCCTCGGCGGGCTGGCCTCGTCGCGGCTGGACAACGCCCTGGTCCGCGGCGACCAGACGGCTTCATCGGTGAGCGCCGGGGCCCAGCCCTTCCAGCGCGTCGGCTTCTTCAGCTATTCGGCCAACGTCAAGCCGGGCGGCGACGCCGAGGCGGTGGCGGCCCGCATGGACGCCGTGCTCGCGGATCTGATCGCCAACGGCCCGACCCAAGACGAGATCGACCGGGTCGTGACGCAATACGCCGCCCGTCGCATCCAGGGGCTCGAACAGGTCAACGGCAAGGCCTCGGCCCTGGCCGAAGGCCAGCTGTATGCGGGCGATCCCGACTTCTACAAGAAGGAGCTGCAGGCCTATGCGGCGGTGACGCCGGCGCAGGTCCAGGCCGCCATGCAGCGCTGGCTGAGCCGTCCGGTCTACAGCCAGATCGTCCAGCCCGGCGAACGCGAGGCCTATGTCGAGGCCGCCGCTGCGCCGTCGGGCGCGACCCCGGTTCCGGCCGCCGAAATCGAACGCGTGGCCCGCGACCCGATGCCGGCCATCGGCGAGGTGACCAACATCGACTTCCCGGACGTCGAGCGCGCCACGCTCTCGAACGGAGTGCCGGTGGTCTACGCCCGCTCGCAAACCGTGCCGGTGACGCGGGTGGCGCTGGACTTCGACGCCGGCCTGGCCGCGGACGAGACGGACAGCCTCGGCGTCCACTCGATGATGATGAACCTGATGGAAGAGGGCACGACCACGCGCGATTCCAACGCCCTGGCCGAGGCCAAGGAGCGGCTCGGGGCCTCGATCAACATGGGCGCGTCGATGGACCGGACCTCGGCCAGCCTGACCACGGTGACGACCAATCTGGAGCCGTCGCTGATCCTGCTGTCCGACGTGGTGCGCAACCCCGCCTTCGCGCCGGCCGAGGTCGAACGCCTGCGGGCCCAGCGGCTCGCCGCCCTCGCCAATGAGAAGACCCAGCCGGGTGCGCTGGCGGCGCGCGCCCTGCCGCCGCTGATCTATGGCGAGACCAGCCCCTACGGCCGGCCGTTCAGCGGCACCGGCGACGAAGCGACGATCCGCGCGCTGACGCGGGACGACCTGGTCGCCGAGCACGCCGCCTGGGTGCGCCCGGACAACGCCAAGCTGTTCGTGGTTTCCGACCTGCCGCTGGGCGAACTGATGCCCCGTCTCGAGGCTGCCTTCGGCGACTGGGCTCCGCCCGCCGCGCCCAGGGGCGTCAAGACGTTCGGCGCCGACCTGCCCGAGACCTCGGCGCGGATCGTGCTGATCGACCGGCCGCAGTCGCCGCAGTCGCTGATCTATGGCGGCGCCGTCCTGCCCCTGTCGGGGACCGACGACCTGCTGACCTTGAACGCCGCCAACAGCGTGCTGGGCACCGACTTCCTGTCGCGGATCAACGCCGACCTGCGCGAGACCAAGGGCTGGTCCTACGGCGTGCGCGGCATGGTGAGCACGCTGCAGCATCGCGCGCCCTATATCATCAATGCGCCGGTGCAGGCCAACCGGACCGGCGAATCGATCGCGGCTCTGATCGCACAGTACGAGCGGTTCCTGGGTCCGGACGGCGTGACGGCGGAGGAGCTGGAACGGACCATCAACGGCGACACCCGCGGTCTGGCCGGCAGCTATGAGACCTCGGGCCAGATCCTCGGCGCGCTGCGGTCGAACGACCTCTATCAGCGGCCCGACGACTATCAGGAAACCCTGGCCAGCCGCACGCGGGCGCTGACCGCCGCCGAGCTGGATGCGGCCGCGCGTGGCGCCATCGATCCGGACCGGTTCGTCTGGGTGGTGGTCGGCGACGCCTCGGTGGTCCAGCCGCAGCTGGAGGCGCTGGGTCTGCCCGTGGAGGTGCGTCCGGCCCAGTAGGGCCGGCCGCTCCGGCCTGCAACGACAGAAGGGGCCAGTCCTTGGGGGGCTGGCCCCTTCTTCATGCCTGTACGCCCGCGAGAGGGCGGCTAGCGCTTCGCCCTGGCCGCGATGACCCTGAGCACGGCCTCGGCCGCGATTTCGGAGGGGTCGCGCCCCTCGCGGCCCATCAGGTCCAGGGCCGCGGTCTGCCGGGCGGACTGGTCGGCGCGGGCCTCCGGATCGGCCAGCAGGCGGCCCACCTCGGCGGCGACCTTTTCGGGCGTGGCGTCATTCTGGATCAGCTCGCGGGCGATCTCCTCGTCCGCGGCGTGATTGAACAGGGTCGCGTACTTGCCGGTGAAGAACGGCTTCATGATCGCATAGCTGAGCGGCTGGAAGCGGTAGGCGATGACCATGGGCGCACCGGCCAGCGCCAGTTCGGTGGAGACGGTGCCGCTGGTGGCAAGAGCGACCGTGGCGGCCTTCATGGCCGAATACTTGTCCGCCTCCTGCACCAGATGGGCGCGGAAGGGCCAGGCGGCGACGTCGGCCGTGACCCGGTCGGCCACCGGTCCGGCGGCGACGACGGCGATCTCGAGCGTGGGGTCCTGTCGCTTCAGCCGGGCCACGGCGGCCTCATAGACCGGGAGCATGAGACCGATCTCGGAGCGGCGGCTGCCCGGCAGGACCAGCAGCAGCGGCGCTTCGGCCGCGATGCCGCGGGCGGCGCGGAAGCCGGCGGGGTCGGCGGCCCCCATGTCGACGTGCAGGGCCTGGGAGCCGACGACGGTGGTCCCCAGCCCCTCCTTTTCGAACCACGGCGCGTCGAAGGCGTACAGCGCCAGCAGATGATCGACCGTGGCCGCCAGGGTCCTGGCCCGGCCGGGCCGCGAGGCCCACACCTGCGGCCCGACGTACTTGATCAGGGGCGTGTCCGGCAGGGCGGCGCGGATCGCCTTGGCCACCCGGATGGTGAAGCCCCAGCTGTCGATCAGCACCACGGCGTCCGGCTTTCCGGCCATGGCGAGGGCGGCGGTGTCGGCGACCCGGCGCTTGACCACGCCAT
>JADGMZ010000110.1 GCA_015234495.1 Brevundimonas sp.
TGAAGAACTGGTTGTAGGTCTCCTGCGGCAGGAAGCCGTTCAGCGGCATGGCCAGCTGGGTGCGCATCAGCACGGCCAGGATGCCCGCCAGCACGAAGAACAGCATGGCCGCGCCGACGTAGTAGACGCCGATGTAATTGTTGTTGATGGCGGTGATCCACTGCCAGCCCTTCGGCCTGCACCAGATGCGCTCCAGCTCCTTCAACTCGCCGGGCGGGCGCTCGCCCTGCGTCGGGAAGCGGTCGTAGAGGGCCGGGTCGAAGCCGGTCTCGCTCTTCACTTCAGACTCTCGAGCCAGGCGGAGACGTCGCGCAGTTCCTGACCCGTCAGCACCGGATAGGCGGGCATGCGGTTGCCCGGCTTGATCGCCTGGCTGTCGGAGATCCAGCCCGCCAGCGTCCCGTGGTTGTTTGGCAGGATGCCGGCCCCGAGGGTGCGACGCGAGCCGACGTGGCTGAGGTCCGGCCCGGCGAGTCCGTTGAATGTGGTCCCCGCCACCGTGTGACAGGCGCCGCAGCCGGCGCGGCCGAACACCTCGGCGCCCGGCCCGGGGAGGCTCGCCGTCGTCGCCGGAACCGCCTGTCGCGCCCGCCACGCCGCGAACTCGGCGGGCTCGTGGGCGATGACGACCAGCCCCATCAGGGCGTGAGGGCCGCCGCAGTATTCGGCGCACTGGCCGCCGAACACGCCGGGCGCATCCGCCTGCACCCGCATCAGATTGCGGCGGCCCGGGATCATGTCGACCTTGCCGCTGAGGCGCGGAATCCACAGGCTGTGGATGACGTCGGCGGAGTCGAGTTCCAGCACCACCGGCCGGCCGACGGGGATGTGCACCTCGTTGGCGTCCTGCATCAGCTCCCGGCCGAGACCGTCGAGATAGGCCACCCGCCACCACCACATCTCGCCGGTGACCCGCACCCGCATCTCGTCCGGCGCAGGCTCCTGGGTCAGGTGCGAGGTCAGGCCGAGGCCGTAGACCAGCAGGGCGCTCAGCACCACGACCGGGAAGGCCAGGCCGCCGATCCACACCAGCCGCTCGCCGCCCAGCCGGCTGCGCCAGCGGCGCGGTCCGAACAGGGCCAGCCCGAGGGCGACCAGCACCACCAGCAGCACCACCGCCGCCATGGCGAACAGCACCCAGGCGAGCACGTTCAACGGCCCGGCGAAGGGACCGGCCGGGTCCAGCGCCGGCGGCGGCCAGCCGGCGATCCCCTGGGGCCGCTCAGCGGTCATCGAGCGTATAGAGGAAGGCCGCGACGTCGCGGGCCTCCGCCTCGGTCAGCGGCGACGGCGGCATGGCGGTGCCCGGCGCCAGCGACGGCGGATCGATCAGCCAGGCGGTCAGCACGTCGGGCCGGTTGGGCAGCCGGCCCGCAATCAGCGGGCTGGCCCCGAAGCCCTTCAGCGAGGGACCGGCCCGGCCCCGCGGCCAGTCTACGCCCGGCACGACGTGGCAGGCGGCGCAGCCGGCCCGCTGGATCACCGCCAGCCCCTGCGTCGCATCCGCTCCGGCGATGGTGCGGGGCGGAGCGGCCGTGTCCCCGCACGCGGCCGTCAGCATGGCGACGGCCAGCGGCGCCCATGGTTTCATTCTCATCCTGCCCGGTGATCTGGTCAGCCCTCCTGCCCCTTTCGGGGATCAAACCCGCACCCAGCGTCACGGTTCCGGCGGAACCGCCAAGGTGGGATGGTGTTGGTTGGTCGTGCGCCCCCTGTTTTCCGCCCTCGTCCTCGCTGCGGCCGCTGCGGCCTGCACCCCGGCGACCAACCGCACCGGCGAGGCCTTCACCGCCGGCGGCGAGATCATCGCCATGGGCGGCGGCGAAGGCGGGGCGGCCAACGCCTGTTTCACCTGCCACGGCCTGGACGGACTGGGCGACGGCGTCAGCGTTCCCCGGCTGGCCGGGCTGGACGCCGGCTATCTGCAGAAGCAGCTGGCGGACTACGCCGCGGAAACCCGCGCCGACCCGGTGATGAGTCCGATCGCGCGCTGGCTGGACGACGGCGACCAGCGGGCGGTCGCCGCCTGGTATGCGGCCCTGCCCGTCCCGGACGCGGGCGAGCCGACCGCCCCCCCGCCGGCCCTCTATGAGGTCGGGGCGCCGGAGCGGGGGGTGATCGCCTGCGCCAGCTGTCACGGTCTCGATGGTCAGGGGGTGGGGCGTGGCAATCCGGCCATCGCGGGCCAGCCGGCGGCCTATACGGTCGAACAGCTGCGCCGCTGGAAGCGGAGCGAACGGCGCAACGACCCGCGCGGCGTCATGGCCGAGGCGGCCGCGGGGCTGACCGACGCCGAAATGCGGACCATAGCCGCCTGGCTCGAGAGCTTGCCCACTGCTCGCCCGCCAGCCAGCGGCGCTGCCACCGCGTCCGCCGCCGCGACAGCTGGGGCACGATCGGCAACATTCCGTGGAACACATCGTCCCGATCGATGAAGTGGTGCTTGAGGGCCGCGCCCGCATGGATCGGGATCAGGGCCAGAAGGGTCACGATCAGGCCCCAGTGCATCCACTCGGCCGCCGCCTCGACCTGCCAGCGCTGCACGAAGCTGAGGTCGCCGAGCGGCATCAGCGGCCACGGGATGAACCCCGCCAGCGACAGCTCCTGCTCGCGCCCGGTGGCGGAGATCATCGCCCAGCCGCTGAGGGGCAGGCCGAACAGGCAGGCGTAGAAGAGATAGTGGGTCACATGGGCGGCGGTGCTTTCCCAGCCCGGCTTGTCGGCGTCATTGATCGGCCCCGGGGCGAGCGCCCGCCAGAGGCCCCGGCCAAGGGCCAGCACCAGCATCAGAACGCCGATCAGATAATGCAGGTCGTGGGCCGCCACCTTGTCGCCGCCGACCGGCAGGCGACCCATCCACCAGCCCCAGAACAGCTGGAAGATCACCAGCGCCGCCATGGTCCAGTGGAAGACGATGGCCACCGGGGAGTAACGCCCCTCGTCATGGTGGCCCGCCGCCCATTCAAGGATGTTGACGATCAGCCGGTCGATCATGCCGGGCGGACGTCCGCAGGGGCGTCGGGCCCGATCCAGCGGCCCAGCCGCCACAGCGCCGCCGCCAGGTAGAGGGCGGCGGCGGGGGCCCACATGATCAGCCCGGCGGCCTGCTGGTCCTCAAGCGGGGTCAGGCCCCAGACGGCGGTGGTCAGGAAGTGGGGGGCGTAGACCGGCTGGCCGGTGAAGGTCAGCAGGGCGCCGAGCAGGCCCATGGCCACCATGGCCAGCAGCAGGGCGGCGACGGCGGCGGGGGCCGGGGCCCGCCGCGCCGCCATCCAGAACCACACGGCCGTGCCCAGCAGACTGACCTGCATCAGCCAGTAGGCGGCGTCGTGCGACAGGGCCCAGCCGTAGGCGGCCGGCGCGTGCCAGATCCAGAACACCGCCGCCTGCACGAAGGTCGCCAGGGCCAGCGGGCCGACGCGGCGACGAGGCAGGGCGAGGGCGATCAACGGCGCCGCCACCGCGACCAGCAGGACGTGATGCGCGGTCCGGGCCGCGAACAGCGCCGAGCTCAGCGCACAGAGCGGCGAGACGAAGATCACCGCCAGCACCGCGACCGCCGCGACACCTGCGGCGCGCTCGCGCCCCGAGGTTCGCCACAGGCTTAGTCCCAGCGCCAGCGCCAGGGCGGCGAGAAGCACCGGATCGAGGTTCCACCGCGCCAGCCACTCGCCCGGCCCTGGACCCGGCCCGCAGTAGGGGATCCACACCGCTCCGGCCGCCGTCATCGCTCGGGCAGGGCGTAGGCGATCACATGGTCCCCGGGCGGCGTCTCCATGAAGTGATGCCCGCCCGCCATGATCACCAGATACTGCCGCCCGTCCTGCTCATAGACCATCGGTCCCGCCTGGCCGCCCGCCGGCAGCACGTCCGACCACACCGTCTCGCCGGTCTCGATATCGATGGCCCGGATCAGGTCGTCGGTGGCCGCGGCGATGAAGATCAGTCCGCCGGCGGTGACCACCGAACCGCCGTTGTTCGGCGTGCCGATGTCGATCGGCAGCATCGACGGGATCCCGAACGGGCCGTTCTTGCGGGCTGTCCCAAGCGGCCGGTCCCAGACCGTGCGGCCGGTGCGGATGTCGATGGCGCGGATGCCGCCGTAGGGGGGCTGCTTGCACAGCATGCCCGTCGACTTCATGCGCCAGCCGGCGTTGACGTCGATGGCGTAGGGCACGCCCCACTGCGGATCGCCCGCCCCCTCGGCCCCTTCCGGCACGCCGCCGCGGGACTCGGGCGTCTGTTCCTTCAGACGCGGATCGCCGCGCGGGAACCAGCCCTTCTCATTGGCCTCCTCGCGCGGGACCAGCCGGTTGTAGTTGGGCATGTCGTTGTAGTTGGCGATGATCCAGCCGCGCCGCGGATCCACCGCCACTCCGCCCCAGTCCGAGCCGCCGTTGTAGCCGGGATACTGGATCCAGCGCCGGTCGCTGGTCGGCGGCGTGTACATGCCGTCGTAGGCGGCCTGACGGAAGCCGATGCGGCAGATCATCTGGTCGATGGGAGACATCCCCCACATGTCGCGCTCGGTCAGGTCGCGCTTCGCCAGGGTGTGGAAGCGGGAGAACGGCTGCGTCGGCGTGCGTTCCGCAGCCTCGACGCCGCCCTGCGGAACCCGTCGCTCCTCGACGGGCGTCAGCGCCCGGCCGGTGCGGCGGTCGAGGATGTAGAGGTCGCCCTGCTTGCTGGGCAGCACCAGGGCCGGGACCACGCCCCCCGCCGCCGGATAATCGATCAAGGTCGCCTGCGAACCGAGATCGTAGTCCCACACGTCCTTGTGCACCGTCTGGAAGGTCCAGGCGGGCCGGCCGGTGGTCACGTCCAGCGCGACCAGGGCCGTGGCGTAGCGGTTCTCCTCCGCCGTCCGGTTGGCGCTCCAGTAGTCGGCCGCGGAGTTGCCCATCGGCAGATAGACCAGGCCCAGCTGCTCGTCGCCGGAGGCGGTGGTCCACATGTTGGGCGTGCCCAGGGTGTAGGTCTGGCCCTCGGCCGGACGGCCGGTCAGGTCCGGCTGGCCCAGATCCCAGGCCCAGCGCAGTTCGCCGGTGACGGCGTCGAAGCCCTGGATCACGCCCGAGGGCGCCTTGTCGTACTGGCCGTCCAGCACCTGGTGACCGGTGACGATGACGCCGCGGACGATGGTGGGCGGCGAAGTGATCGACACCATGCCCGGGATGATCTCGCCCATGCCGATCTTGATATCGACCG
>JADGMZ010000111.1 GCA_015234495.1 Brevundimonas sp.
CCGCAAGCTGAAGCCCGAGGAGTTCCAGGGCGGCACCTTCAGCGTGTCCAACCTCGGCATGTTCGGCATCAAGTCGTTCGCCTCGATCATCAACGAGCCGCAGGGCGCCATCATGAGCGTCGGGGCAGGGGAGCCGCGCCCCGTGGTCAGGGACGGGCAACTGGCCGTCGCCACCGTGATGTCGGTCACCCTGACCTGCGACCATCGCGTGGTCGACGGCGCGATCGGCGCCAAATTCCTGCAGGTCTTCAAGGCGATGATCGAAGAACCTGTGACGATGCTGGCGTAGGGAAGAGACCGTGGCTGAATTCGACCTCATCGTCATCGGCTCGGGCCCCGGCGGCTATGTCGCAGCCATCCGCGCCAGCCAACTGGGCCTGAAGACGGCTATCGTCGAGCGCGAGGCGCTGGGCGGCATCTGCCTGAACTGGGGCTGCATCCCGACCAAGGCCCTGCTCAAGTCCGGCGAGAAGTACGAGAGTCTGTCGCACCTGAAGGACTACGGCCTGTCGGCCGAGAAGGTCGGCTTCGATTTCGACGCCATCATCGCCCGTTCGCGCGGGGTGGCCGCCCAGATGAACAAGGGCGTCGCCTTCCTGATGAAGAAGCACAAGGTCGAGGTGATCGAGGGCTCGGCAAAGCTGGAGAAGGGCAGGGACGCGCCGAAGGTGGTCATCGCCCTGAAGGCGGGCGGTTCGCGCACGGTCGAGGCGAAAACGGTCATGCTGGCGGTCGGCGCCCGCGCCAAGGCCATCCCGCAGATCGGCCTGGAGGCTGACGGCGACCGTATCTGGGCCTATCGCGAGGCCATGGCCCCGAAGCAGATTCCGGCCTCCATCGTGGTCATCGGCTCGGGCGCCATCGGCGTGGAATTCGGCAGCTTCTACCGTGCCTTGGGCGTGGAAGTTACCGTGGTGGAAGCGGTCGACCGGATCATGCCGGTCGAGGATGAGGAAGTGTCCAAGGCGGCGCAGAAGGCCTTCGAGAAGCGCGGCATGAAATTCCGCACCGGCTGCAAGGTCACCGGCGTCAAGAAGGCCGGGAAGGGCGTGCAGGTGGCCATCGAGGCCGGCGGCAAGGCCGAGACGCTGGAGGCCGAGGTGTGCATCTCCGCGGTTGGGATCACCGGCAACACGGACGGCATTGGTCTGGAAGCCTTGGGGGGCGCCATGGACCTCCGCCATATCACCATCGACAGCCACTGCCAGACCAATGTGAAGGGGCTGTACGCCATCGGCGACTGCGCCGGCGCGCCGTGGCTGGCCCACAAGGCCTCGCACGAGGGCATCCACGCCGCCGAACACATCGCCGGCTTCAAGACGCCGAACGTCCATTCGCCGATCGCCGGCTGCACCTACGCCCAGCCGCAGGTCGCCTCGGTCGGGATCACCGAACAGGCGGCGCGCGAGGCCAAGCGCGAGGTCAGGATCGGCCGTTTCCCGTTCCGGGTGAACGGCAAGGCCGTGGCCGCCGGCGAGATCGAGGGCTTCGTCAAGACCATCTTCGACGCCAAGACCGGCGCCCTGATCGGCGCCCACATGATCGGCGCCGAGGTCACCGAGATGATCCAGGGCTATGTCACCGCCATCACGCTCGAGGCCACGGAAGAAGAGATGCACGGCATCGTCTATCCGCACCCGACCATGTCCGAGGCCATGCACGAGGCCTCGCTGGACGCCTGGCAGCGCGTTCTGCATATCTGAACGGGCCGGGAACGCCGCAGGACGTGCCCCGGCACGCTTGGCCCGTAATGCGCCTAAGAGATATTATGTGAAATAATCGCTCAGGCGACGGGAGGATCGCTGTGTCGCGATCCCTGGCGACGTTCCTCGCCCTGACGCCGGCCGCCGTTCAGCATCATCAGCTCGAGGCGTATCTCTGTCAGTCTCTGCTCGATGAAGCCGAGCGCGACGACGATGACCGCCACCGCCAGGGCCGCGGCCTCGAACGCCAGCGTCACATAAGGCAGGGCGACGCCGGCGACCTCACTGTAGATGATGGTGATGACCATCACCGTGGCGACCAGGCCCAGCGCGCTGAGCCCGACGCCGCGCATTGTCGACTGCATCGGCGCCTTCTGATTGATGCGGCTACCGGGCTTGCGGCGGTCCCGGCCGCGGCGCTCCACGGGCGCCCGCCGTTCGCTGGCAAGCGCGGCCTCCTCCTGTTTCCGGGCAAGCACGTCAGCTTCGATAGCCATCATTGCCTCCTGTCAGACGGCGTCATGCAGCGGCCCTGCCGACGGACGCCTGGCGTTCTGCGCGCAGGACGTAGCGGATCTGATAGGCGAGCAACCGCCAGTTCAGGGGCTTCATCACGAATGAGGTGGCGCCGAGGTGGAAGCATCGGTCGATGGCTTCGACATCCTCGCGGCCGGTCTGGACGATGACGACGAGATCCTTCAGCGCCGGATCGTTGCGGATTCGGGTCAGGACCTCGAAGCCGTCAAGGCCGGGCATTTCGAGGTCCAGCAGGACAAGGTCGTAGCGGCCGGTGGCGAGGCTTTCGAGCGCTTCGGCGCCGTCGGCGGCGAGGTCGATCTCTGTGGCGGGGGTGGCCAGGTTGACCTGGGCGAACGCTCTCAGGATCGGATCGTCGTCGACGAACAGGATCCGGGCGTCGTCCTGAAGGACGTAGAAGAAACCGGTACTCATGGGACCTCCACGGAAGGACGACCGCCCTCCCCTTGTCCCCCGACAAGACGCCTTCATTAAGCGTCGAGTCATTAAAAGTCAGTATAAGCTCAGGTATCTGCGGGTATTCAGGTGACCGGGTTGGGGAGTTCATCGGGCCGAAGCGGCGGGTCCATACGCCGGAAGCTGGTGGGTCTGGTGTTCGCCGCCCTGGCGACGACCTGCGTCGTCGTCGCCACCATGATGGGCTGGACCGATGCTCGCCGGCAGACCGCGCTGGAGGCCGATCGCCTCACCGGGACCGCCGCCGTCATCGGCTCCTTCGCCGCCAGCCCGGTGAGGGACAACGATCGCGTCGGGACGTTCACCGCCCTGCGCGCCATCGCCCAGATGCCCGAAGTCACCTACGGCCGGATCGAGACCGAAGACGGCCTGCTGCTGGCAGAGACCGGCGGCGGCGTGCGCCTGGCGACCGACGCCAGGGTGTCGAGCGGCGACCGGCTGTCGGTCTGGTCGGTGCTGTCGACGGGCACCCTGCAGGTCAGCGCCCCCGTGGTCAGTCAGGGCGACACGGTCGGCCGCATCACCCTGCTGGCGAAGACGCCGGGCCTGCGCGAGCGGGTGCTGGGCTCAGTGCTGATCGCCCTGATCGGCACCGTCATCGCGGCCCTGGCGGGCCTGCTGATCGCCCTGCGCCTGGCCCGCCGCATCAGCGAGCCGATCGTCCGCCTCGCGGCCTTCGCCAACCAGGTGCGCGACAGCGAGGATTTCTCGGCCGATCCGGACATCCAGGCCGACGGAGAGGTCGGGGACCTGGTCGGCGGTCTCACGTCCATGCTGCAGGGCCTGAGGGAGCGGGACCGGCGCATCGCCGACCACGTGGCGGGCCTGGAGGACACGGTGGCCCGGCGCACCGCCGAGCTCAGCGAGGCCAAGCTGGCGGCCGAGGCGGCGAATGCGGCGAAGTCGGACTTCCTGGCGGTGATGAGCCACGAGATCCGCACGCCGATGAACGGCATCCTCGCGCTCAGCGAACTGCTGGCGACCTCGGACCTCTCGGTGCGGCAGAAGCGGCAGGCGGACGTGATCGCCAAGTCGGGACGGTCTCTGATCACCATCATCAACGACATCCTCGACTTCTCGAAGATCGAGGCCGGAAAGCTGGAGCTGGAGACGCTGGCCGTCGACCTGTCGGAGCTGGCCGAGGACGTCGCCAGCCTGTTCGCCGAGCGGGCGGCGGAGAAGTCGCTGGACCTCGCCGTCTTCGTCGATCCGGGCATCGGCATGGTCTCGGCCGACCCGACGCGGCTCCGCCAGGTCCTCGGCAACCTGGCCAACAATGCGATCAAGTTCACCGAGAGCGGCGGGGTGACGATCAGCGTCACGGCCGGCGGCGCCCCGGACGAGATCCGCTTCGCCATCGTCGACACCGGGCCCGGCATTGCGGCCGACAAGCTGCCGCGGCTGTTCGAGGCCTTCTCGCAGGCGGACCAGAGCACCACCCGCAAGCACGGCGGCACCGGGCTGGGCCTGACCATCTGCGACCGGCTGATCCGGGCCATGGGCGGCGAGTGGAAGCTGGAGAGCACCGAAGGCGTCGGCTCCAGCTTCGGCTTCACCGTCCCCCTCCCCGCGGCGGGCGCGGCCCCTTCCCTGCCGGGGTTCGCGGCGGGATGGACGATCAGCGTCGCCGGGGCGGCCGAACAGACCGCCGGGGCGATCAGGCGCTATGCGCAGGCCCTGGGCGTCGGGATCGCGGGGGCGGACGAGGTCTGCGCGGTGCGGGTCGAGACCCGGGGCGAGGCCGGGGTCGCCCTGGCGTTCGCCGGGTCGGCGAACGAGTTCATGCTGGCCAGCCCGCTTCGTCGCGCCGACCTGATCCAGGCCCTGGCGCGCATGCACGCCGGCGAGGCGCCGGTCGCCGACGCCGGGACCGCGGCCGATCGTCAGGAGGCCTGCTTCCCCGGCGCCAGGGTGCTGGTGGTCGACGACTCCGAGGTCAACCGCGAGGTGGCGGCCCAGGCCCTGGAGCGGCTGGGCGTCGAGGTCGCCTTCGCGGAGGACGGGGTGGAGGCCGTGGACGCGCTGCGCGACGAGAGCTTCGACCTGGTGCTGATGGACGGCTCCATGCCGCGGCTCGACGGCTTCGAGGCCACCGTCCGCATCCGCGAGGAAGAGCGGAGCACGGGCCGGCCGCGCGCCGCCATCCTCGCCCTGACGGCCCACGTCATCGGCGCCGCCGCCGAGGCGTGGCGGGCCGCGGGGATGGACGGCGTGGTCCACAAGCCCTTCACCCTGCAGGACCTGTCGCGGGCGCTGCAGACGCACTGCGGGCAGTTCATGGCCCCGGCGCCGGACAGGGGGGCGGCCGGGCCCGGGGGCGGCGGCGGGCGGGATGCCCCGGCCTCCGCCGACACCCTGTTCGATCCCGCGGTGCGGGAGGACCTGGCCAAGATGGCCTCGGCCGGCAAGGCCGACTTCGTGGCCCGCATCCAGGCCCTCTACGCCGAACACGCGCCGGACCGGCTGGCCGACCTGGCCGGGGCCTGGGCGGCGGAGGACGCCGGCGCCG
>JADGMZ010000112.1 GCA_015234495.1 Brevundimonas sp.
CCCGGCCGCCGCCCTCCGGGCGCTGGGCTATCACGCCGTGTGGAAGGGCGAGCACCGCTGGAACGGGGTGGCCATCCTGGCGCGGGACGTCGAGCCGGTGGTGACGCGGCGCGAACTGCCGGGCGAACCCGGGGACCTGCAGAGCCGCTATCTGGAGGCGGCGGTCGACGGGGTGCTTATCGCCTCGATCTACCTGCCCAACGGCAATCCGCAGCCGGGGCCGAAATTCGATTACAAGCTGGCGTGGATGGCGCGGCTGAACGCCCATGCCGCGAGCCTGCTGGAGAGCGGGGCGCCGGTGGTGCTGGCCGGCGATTACAATGTCGTGCCCACCGAGGTGGACATCTACAACAGCCGCTCGTGGAAGAAGGACGCCCTGCTGCAGCCGGAAAGCCGGGCGGCGTTCGCGGAACTGCTGGCGCAGGGCTGGACCGACGCGCTGAGGGAGCGGTTCCCCAACGATCCGCCGCCGTGGACCTTCTGGCAGTATTTCCGCCAGGCCTGGGAGCGGGACGCAGGCCTGCGGATCGACCACCTGCTGCTCAGCCCGGCGACGGCGGGACGGCTGAAGGACGCCGGGGTGGACCGGGCCGTGCGCGGGCGCGAGCGGGCCAGCGACCACGCGCCGGTGTGGATCGAGCTGGAGTAGCCCGTGGCGCGCAAGCTGAAGGTGTTCTGCTATTCCGACGGCTTCCACTCATGGACCGTGGCCACGACCTCGCGCGCCAAGGCGCTGGAAGCCTGGGGGGTCAAGCGCGACCTGTTCAAGGACGGCGCGGCGCGGGAGATCGACGTCGGGCCGGACAGGGCGGCGGCGCTGGCTGCGCCGGGGGAGCTGATCGAGCGCGGGCTGTCGGTGGATGTCGGCAAGGTGGAGCGGACCCGGGCGCCGAGGGCGAAGCCGGAGAAGCCGAAGTCGGATGCCAAGGCGCGGGCGAAGGTCGAGGCGCTGGAGGCCGAACTCGACGCGCTGGACAAGACGCAGGCGGAGGACGCGGCGGCCCTGGAGGCGGAGCGGGAGGCCCTGGAGAAGCGGGCCCGGGACCAGGCCCGGCGGCAGCGGACGGCGCGGGAGGACCTGAAGGCGAGGCTGAAGGCGGCGCGGGCGAAGCTCAGCTGACGGCGCGCCAGGCGGCGAGGCCGCGCTCGAGATCGGCGATCAGATCGGCGGGGTCCTCAAGGCCGATGTGGAGGCGGAGCAGTTCGCCGTCCAGCGTCGGCGGGGACCGGCGGAAGGCGAGCTGGCCGGTCTCGTGGGTGATCAGGCTCTCGAAGCCGCCCCAGGAATAGCCGAGGCCGAACAGGTCGAGCGCCGACATCAGGGCGTGTGTGGCGGGCTCCGAGCCGCCCTGCATGACCACCCCGAAGATGGAGGCGGCGCCGGTGAAGTCGCGTTTCCAGAGGTCGTGGCCGGGGGCGCCGGGCAGGGCGGGGTGGAGGATGCGCGCCACCTCCGGGCGGGCCTGCAGCCACTCCGCCACCACGAGGGCCGAGCGGGCCTGTTCCGCATAGCGCAGCGGCAGGCTGCGCAGGCCGCGCAGGGCCAGCCAGGCGTCGTCCGGCGAGACGCGCCAGCCGAGATCCTCAATGGTCTCGGCGATGGGGCGGCCGACGGCGGGGTCGGCGACGGCGATCGAACCCATCAGCAGGTCGGAGTGGCCGGAGACGTATTTGGTCACCGCCTGCACGCTGACGTCCACGCCGTGGGCGAGGGGCTGGAAGGCGAGGCCGGCGGCCCAGGTGTTGTCGATGACGGTGAGCACGCCCCGCGCCCGGCAGGCGGCGGCGAGGGCGGGGACGTCGACCAGCTCGAAGGTCAGGGAGGCGGGGGACTCGATCAGCAGCAGGCGGGTGCGGTCTGTGAAGGCCGAGACGATGTCATCGACCGGGGCGTCCGGGGCGTGGAAGCGGGCGGCGACCCCGCGCGCGCCGAGGTGGCGGTTCAGGAAGCGGCGGCTGGGGCCGTAGAGGGCGTCGGTGGCCAGCACCTCGTCGCCGGGGCGCAACAAGGCGGTCAGGGGCACGGTGACGGCGGCCAGGCCCGACGGGACCAGCCAGGCCTCGCCCGCGCCCTCAAGATCGCAGAGGGCGGCGCGCAGGGCGCGGGCGGCCGACAGGTCCTCGATGCCGTACACCGGGCCGGAGCTCTCGTCGCGCAGGGCGGCCGGATCGTCGTTGAGCAGGGTCGATGCGCGCTCGACCGGCGGGCTGACCGGCCGGCGACCCGCGCCCCGGCGGACGGCGGGGGCGATCAGGCGGGTGCGGAGGCGGCGATCGGTCGGATCGGTCATGCTGCGGCCGGACGAGGGTTGCGGTCAAGGCTCCAAAGGCCTCTAAACAGGCGGGGGCGCAAGGTCTGGAATGGCTCGGCGAGGAGCGGAATGCGGACAGAGGCGGTGCGGCGGACGACAGTGGCGGGCCTGGCCCTGGCCTTCGGCCTGACGGCGGCCGCCTGCGGCGAGGACGATCGCCAGGCCGAGACCGAGACGACGCCGGTGGTGGCGGCCACGGAGGCTCCGGAATTCGCCAGCCCGACCCTGGACGCCATCAAGCGCCGCGGCCGGCTGAACTGCGGCGTGCACGAAGGGCTGGTAGGTTTCGCCTACACCGACAATCGCGGCCAGTGGCGGGGCTTCGACGCGGATTTCTGCCGCGCCCTGGCGGCGGCGGTGCTGGGAAATCCCAATGCGGTGCGGTTCGTGCCGCTGAACGCGAGCCAGCGGTTCGACGCCCTGCGCGGCGGGCGCATCGACGTGCTGTGGCGGGCCACCTCG
Organism: Brevundimonas sp.; assembly: GCA_015234495.1. Lineage (GTDB taxonomy): Bacteria > Pseudomonadota > Alphaproteobacteria > Caulobacterales > Caulobacteraceae > Brevundimonas. Next base: position 2,775 of record JADGMZ010000112.1, read on the forward strand.
TGGACCATGTCGCGCGAGGTTTCCGAGGGCATTCGCTTCGCCGGGATCAACTATTACGACGGTCAGGGCTTCCTGGTGCGGCGGTCGCTGGACCTGGCCAGCGCGCAGGAACTGAACGGCGCCCGGGTCTGCGTGCAGCGGGGGACCACGTCCGAACTGAACGCGGCCGACTTCTTCCGGGCGCGAGGGATCGAATACCGGCCAGTGGTGACGACCAATGAGGAGGCGGCGCGCACGGCCTACGCCCGCGAGGACTGCGACGCCTTCAGCGCCGACATCTCGGCCCTGGCGGCGGCGCGGACCCTGCTGACCAATCCGGAGCAGCACGCCATCCTGCCCGATGTCATCTCCAAGGAGCCGCTGGGCCCGGCGGTCAAGCGCGGCGACGAATCGTGGACCTCGATCGTCCGCTGGACCCTGAACGCCCTGGTGCTGGCCGAGGAGCTGGGGGTCACCGCCGAGAACGCCGGGCAGCTGGCGAAGGAATCGCGCGCACCGCAGATTCGGCGCCTGCTGGGGGTCGAGGGCCACCTGGGCCCGACCATGGGATTGTCAAGGGAATGGGCGAAGAACGCCATAGAAGCCTCAGGCAACTATGGGGAAATCTTCGCACGCAATCTCGGGCCGGATTCATCGCTCGACCTGGCGCGCGGCCTTAACGCACAATGGAACGCTCGGCCGGGCGGCCTGATCTACGCCCTGCCGATCCGATAACGACATCGGCCGAGGCCGGGGGGACCTATGGAAACAACGAAACGCGGCGGGCTCGCCCTGCACTGGCTGATGCTGATCGGCTTCGTCGTCGGTCTGGGCGGCGGCCTGTTCGTCAACCTGGCGGTCGGAGCCGACGCGCCGTGGGTGCTGTGGCTGACCTCGAACATCACCGGGCCGGCGGGCCAGATCTTCCTGCGCCTGCTGTTCATGCTGGTGATCCCGCTGCTGTTCTCGGCCTTGGTCATCGGCGTGGCCGAGATGGGCGACCTGAAGGCGCTCGGCCGGGCCGGCTGGAAGACGCTGGCCTTCACCATCGTCCTGTCCGGTCTGGCGGTGGTCATCGGCCTGACCATGGTCAACCTGTTCCGCCCCGGCGACGGCGTCGATGCCGACCTGGCCGCGGCGCTGCTGGCCCAGGGCGAGGCCGGCGCGGCCTCGATCGTCGGCAATGCGCCCGAGACCATCAACCTCGGCCAGTTCTTCCTCGACCTGATCCCGTCGAACGTCTTCCAGGCGGCGGCCGACAACCAGATCTTGCCGGTGATGGTCTTCGCCCTGCTGTTCGGCATCGGCCTGGTCATGGCCAGGAGCCCGGCCACCGACAGGCTGCAGGAGGTGGTGCTGGGCCTGTTCGAGATCACCATGAAGCTGATCAACCTGGTGATCAAACTGGCCCCCTTCGCCATCGCGGCGCTGATGTTCAACCTCGCCGCCCTGTTCGGCTGGGACCTGCTGGTGCGGCTGGCGGCCTATGTCGGCGTCGCCGTGGGCGCGATGCTGATCCACATGTTCGTGGTCTATCCGATCGCGGTTTGGACCCTGGGCGGCATGTCGCCGCTGAAATTCTTCAAGGCCATCCGTGAGCCGATGGTGGTGGCCTTCTCCACCGCCTCGTCCAACGCCAGCCTGCCGGTGTCGCTGCGCGCCGCCGAGTTCGAGCTCAAGCTGCCGCGCAAGATCGCCCGCTTCGTCCTGACCGTCGGGGCCACGGCGAACCAGAACGGCACCGCCCTGTTCGAGGGCGTCACGGTGCTGTTCCTGGCCCAGTTCTTCGGCATCGACCTGACCATCTGGCAGCAGGTCATCGTCATGCTGGTCTGCATCCTCGGCGGCATCGGCACGGCGGGCGTGCCGGCCGGGTCGCTGCCGGTGGTGGCGATGATCCTGGTTATGGTCGGGGTGCCGCCGGAAGGCATCGGGCTGATCCTCGGCGTCGACCGCTTCCTCGACATGTGCCGGACCACGCTGAACGTCACTGGCGACCTGGTGGCGGCGACGGTGGTGTCGCGCGGCGAGAGCGACGAGGTGGTGCCGCCCGACCTGGCCGAGCCGGTGGCCCCGAGGGCCTAGGCCGGGCCCGCGGCGCCGCTCATGCCGGCGTACAGATCGGCCTCGAAGGCCGCGATGTCCGTCCGCAGGACCGGCAGGGCCCCGGGCGGGTAGCGGCGCAGCACGCCGCCTTCGTGCAGCACCACGCCCTGGTCGCAGTTGAGCACGAAGGCGGCGGCGTCGTGCAGGGTGGTGATGACGGTGCGGCCCTGTTCCGTCGCCCGCCGCAGCAGGCCCCGCAGCTCATGGGCGGCGATCGGGTCGAGCCAGTTGAACGGCTCGTCCAGAACCAGCACGGGCCGTTCGCCAATGAAG
>JADGMZ010000113.1 GCA_015234495.1 Brevundimonas sp.
AACATGGCCAAGCTGGCCGACCTCGGCTTCCGCTTCTCGATCGACAAGGTCCAGACGCTGGACCTCGACTTCGCCGACCTGCAGCGCTCGGACGTCAAGTTCGTCAAGATCGCCGCCGACCTGCTGATCGAACAGCTGCTCGACCTCGACGGCGGCGCCCCCCTGCCCGGCATGCCCGACATCCGCGCCGCCGACTTCGCCGGCCTGACCCGCCGCTACGGCATCGAGCTGATCGCCGAGAAATGCGAGACCGAGCGCCAGATCGTCGACATCCTCGAGCTCGACGTCTCCGTCGGCCAGGGCCACCTGTTCGGCGAACCCCGCGCCATCAAGGAAGCCGTGCTGGCCGAGACCGACCCCCCCGCCGACTTCATCCGCTCGACCCTGCTCAGCGCCGACCACCGCCGCCGCTTCGGCTAGGACCAACCGTCTGAGCGATGGAGACGGCCCTGAGACCGCGACCGTGACCCTCCCGACGGAGCGTCAGAAAGGCGGCTTTCACCCGTAGAAGGCCCCGCCCGGAAAGATCAGGTCGGCCGCCAGCCAGCCGCCCAGCACGGCGATCAGCACCAGCTGCACCACCACCGCCAGGAAGGGCCAGTTCCGTTTCAACGCACGAAGCAGGGACACGTCGGACTCCAGCCGGTCCTGATCCGGGGCCTCCGCCCCGCTCGGGAGAACTGCGGACGGATCAGTAGGCGGGCGCCGGTTCGGCCGGAGGCGCGTCCGCCGGCGTCGCGCCGGGCGTCTCCACCCCCGCCGCCCTTTCATCCGCCGCCGTGTCGCTGCGGTCCGGCGTCTGCGGCATGGCCGCCGCCGTGGCCTCGTTCTCGGGCTCGGGCGCCGACTGGGGGTTGCTGCAGGCGGCCACGGACGCCGCCAGGGCGGCGATGGAGACAAGGGTCAGGGTCTGGCGCATGAAAACCTCCGGTGAGACCCCTCAAACCGTCCGCGCCGCGCTCCGTTCCCTCACCAGCGCCGGCCGCCGTCGCGCCAGTAGATGCGCTCGCGGCCATAGCGGTAGTCGCGGTTGTAGCCGCCGAAGCCATAGCCGCAGGGGTCGTCCTCCTCGGACAGTTCGCGGCCGATCAGATAGCCGGCGGCGGCGCCGATGGCGGCTCCCGCCTCACGATCCTCCCGGCCCGCCACGGCCGCCCCCACGGCCGCACCCAGCGCCGTTCCGGCCGCCATGGCGCGGTTGCGGTTCTCCGCATAGTCCCGCTCACAGGCCGAGGCGTAGTTGTCGGTGGTAGCGCAGCCGGCCATCATCAGCCCGCAGGCTCCCAGCGCCGTCATGGTCAACAGGCATCGCATCGCGCATCTCCCTCAGACCCCGACCCCGCATCAACACCCCGCCGCCCGGCCCCGTTCCCCCGCCCCGGCAAAGTGGGCAAAGTGGGGACACACACCACTTTCCCACGATCCTGTGCGCCAGCTGGAAAGTGGCGTGTGTCCCCACTTTGCTGGCGATCCGCGGAATTCCAGTCCGATAGCGGAAGCAAACCCCCGCCTTTACAGGCACATGGCTGTTTCCAGATGCGATCTTCCCGCCGGAGCGCGCCAGGGGCGCATACTGCCCCGGCGGCCGCCCCGCCCCGGTCTTTGACAAGTGAATCCCGCCCCCTGCCACGCAAGCTCGCGGCAGGCGCCATCGACCCCGCAATCGCCGGTTAAGGGGTCAAATCCGCCCCACCCCGCCGCGCACGCGCGAGACGGCGACTCGCCATGTCATTGAAAATCCGTCAGGGCTAATGTCGACTCTGTCGACTCCGCCACACCGTTTTCGAACGCGGCCGGGGCAGAATTTTCCTCTCGCCCTGACCCGGTCAGGCCAGCTCCACCGCCATGGCCACGGCCTCGCCGCCGCCGATGCACAGGCTGGCCACGCCCTTCCTGCCGCCACGCGCCTGCAGCGCCGCCAGCAGGGTGGCCAGCACCCGCGCTCCCGACGCGCCGATCGGATGGCCCAGCGCTGTCGCCCCGCCGTTCACGTTCAGCTTCGAGTGCTCGATGCCCAGCTCCTGCATGGCGATCATCGGCACCACGGCGAAGGCCTCGTTGATCTCCCACAGGTCGACGTCGGCGGCTTCCCATCCGGCCTTCTTCAGCGCCTTCTGCATCGCCGGCACCGGGGCGGTGGTGAACAGGCCCGGCTCATGCGCGTGGGCCGAATGGCTGACGATCCGCGCGACGATCGGCAGGCCCATGGCCTTGGCCACGCTTTCGCGGGTCATGACCACGGCGGCGGCGCCGTCCGAGATCGAGGCCGACGACGCGGCCGTGATCGTCCCGTCCTTCGCGAACGCCGGCTTCAGGTTGGGAATCTTCTCCGGCATGGCCTTGCCGGGCTGTTCGTCCTCGCTGACCGTCTCGGTCCCCTTGCGGGTGGTCACCTCGACCGGGGTGATTTCGGCCTTGAAAGCCCCCGACGAAATCGCGTTGCGGGCCCGGGTCAGGCTCTCGATCGCATAGGCGTCCTGGGCCTCGCGGCTGAATTGATAGGTCCCGGCGGTGTCCTCGGCGAACGACCCCATTGGCTTGCCGGCCTGATAGGCGTCCTCCAGCCCGTCCATCATCATCGAATCGACGATGACGTCATGGCCGATCCGCGCCCCGCCGCGGTGCTTGCTCATCAGATACGGCGCCCCGGTCATGCTCTCCATGCCCCCGGCCACGATGACGTCGGCGCTGCCGGCCGTCAGGGCGTCCGAGGCCATCATCACCGCCTGCAGGCCCGAGCCGCACATCTTGTTGACCGTGGTCGCCTCGACGTGGCGGCCGAGGCCGGCGCCGATCGCCGCCTGGCGCGCCGGGGCCTGGCCCAGCCCCGCCGGCAGCACGCAGCCCATGTAGATCTGCTCGATCTTCTCCGGATCGACCCCGGCCCGCTCCACCGCCGCCTTCACCGCCGTGGCGCCCAGCTCGGTCGCCTTCACCCCGGCCAGCGCGCCCTGGAAGCCGCCCATCGGCGTGCGGGCGAAGGAGCAGATGACGATTGGATCGGACATGACGGTACTCTGGAAGGCTCGGGGAAAATCGGAGGGCTAGATCGGCCGTTTGGGCGGCCGGTGCAAGCGGGTGCGGCTCAGGCGACCTCTTCGACCGCGCAGTCCCGGGGCATCATCTCGCCGACCGTCGGGCAGTCGCTGGCGAGGTTCAGCTGGATGTCCCTCGGCTTGACGATCTCGTTGCAGTGGCCGCAGGCGATGCGCGGGGCCAGGTCATGGCCGCAGGTCTTGTGGGTCATCGCCACGCCCGCGCCGGTCTCGCCATAGACATGCTTGGCGCCCCAGCCGTGCAGGGTGACCAGCACCCCGTACAGGTCCTTGCCCTTGGCGGTCAGCACGTATTCGTTGCGCGGCGGCCGCTCCGAATACAGCCGCGGCTCCAGCACGCCATGCTGCACCAGCGACTTCAGCCGCGCCGCCAGCACGTTGCGCGCGACGCCCAGCCGCTCCTGCCACTGCTCGAAGCGGCTGACCCCGTTGAAGGCGTCGCGGATGACCAGCAGCGTCCACGGATCGCCGATGACCTCAAGGGTGGCGGCGATCGAACAGCTCTGGCGCGAATAGTCGGCGGTGCGTCCCATGAGAGGGAAAGTGACCCTGCGTCAGGCTTTTGGCAAGAGGGTTGCCAATCTAAACGGACTAAGTCAGTCTCCTTTGGCTACGGACACGCGGCGGCCCCGCCCGCGGCGTTTCCGGATCCCTCCACTGGGCGGAAGGCTTCGGTCTTCCGCCCGTCCTTTGCGCGCGATACTCCCGACCGATGACCCAGCAGACGCTCGCCGAAGCCCTGACCCTGACCGACGACGGCGACGGCGGCCTTGTCGCCCGTCTGGACGCCGGCTTCTCCAACGCCCCGCAGGCCATGGACCCGGCGAAGGGCGCCCCGTTCGGCGGGCTGATGGCGGCGCTGGCGGCGGGCGCCGCGCGGCAGGGCCTCGCGCTGGCGGCGCCGCTGCAGACGCTGAGCATCCAGTATCTGGCCGCCGCCCGCTTCGACGAGCCGGTGCGCTTCGCCCCGACCCTCACCCGCGGCGGCCGCAACGTCGCCTACGCCCATGTGCTCGGCGGCCAGGCCGACCGGCCCGCCGTGCAGGCGCTGGCCACCTTCGGTCGCGAGGCGGACGGGCCGGTGCTGACCCCGCTGGTCGCCGACCCGCCGCCGCTGGAGAGCCTTCCGGCCACGCCGATGGAACCGGGCTTCGGACCCTGGTTCACCCGCCACATCGAACACCGCTTCGCCGACGGTCCCAGGCTGTTCGGCGGCAACGCCGGGCGCAGGTCGGAGCTGGGCTGCTGGATGCGCTGCGTCGACCACGCACCCCTGGACGAGCTGCGCCTGCTGTTCCTGCTGGACGGCCTCTACCCGACCTATTTCACCGCCTTCCCGGCCCCGCCGGCGATCTCGACCAGCGTCGAACTGCGCGCCGACCTGCTGGCGAAATTGACGCCGGAGACGTCGCCCGAGGGCTGGGCCTGGTTCCACTTCGAGAGCCGCGACGTCGGCGGCGGCTGGGCCGTCGAGGACGGCGCCGCCTGGGCCCCCGACGGCCGCCCGCTGGCGTTGGTGCGGCAGCGTCGAAAGATTCTGCCGACGCGGGGCTAGGCCCCCGGCAACCCGCGCAGCTGGATCAGCGGGATGACGATGTCCTCCTCATCGTCCAGATGGCGGATCAGCGGCGGTCCGGCGGCGGCCAGGGCGTCCCCCAGCCGCTCCGCCTCATCCTGGGCGCCGGCCGCACTGGCCGAGACCGCCCGATGGAGGGCCAGGCCGCCCTGGAACAGCGCTTCCAGTTGGGCGTGGACGGCGTCGTGATCGCGGTCGAGCAGGTCAAGGCCGGCGGCGACCTTCGGCTCCACCTTGCGCATCATCGGGAAGTAGTGGCCGCTCTCGACCCGGTGGTGGCCGTCGAGGTGCTGCAGGAAGGCCTGCAGGGCCGGGGTCAGCTGGCGGTGCAGGGCCGTCAGGTCGCCGTCGGCGCGCCAGCGGGCGACGAGCCCCTCCATGTGCGCCTGATGGTTGCGGAAGCCGGCGTGCATCTGCAGCCAGAAGGCGGCGACCTCATGCAGGTCGGCCCAGCGGTCGCGCGGCAGCTCCTCGCGCAGCCAGCAGAATTCCGCC
>JADGMZ010000114.1 GCA_015234495.1 Brevundimonas sp.
CCCGCCCCCGACGCCGACGACCGGCTGGTGCGGATTCGCTCCACGCCCGACGGCGTCGTCTTCGTCACCATCAACCGGCCGGACAAGCGCAACGCCTTCGACGGGGCCACCGTCGCCGCCCTCTACGAAGCCTTCGAGACGCTACAGGGCGCCGACCATGTAAGGGTCGTCTTCATCCGCGGCGCGGGCGGGACGTTCAGCGCCGGCGCCGACCTCGGCTGGATGCGCGACGCCGCCGACTGGTCCGAGGGCGACAACCGCGACGACGCCATGGGGCTGGCGAGGATGCTCAAGGCCCTGCACGACGTTCCGGCCCTGACCGTGGCCCTCGTCGAGGGTGCGGCCATGGGCGGCGGGGCCGGCATCGTCGCCGCCTGCGACATGGCCGTGGCGGTCGAGGGCGCGAAGTTCGCCTTCTCCGAGGTCAAGCTGGGCCTGATCCCGGCGACCATCGCCCCCTATGTCGTCGAGGCCATCGGGGCGCGCCGCGCCCGCCAGCTGTTCCTGACCGCCAACACCTTCGACGCCGCCTACGCCGCCCACGCCGGCCTGATCGACATGGTCCTGCCCGAGGGCTCGGTCGACGAGTTCATCTCCATGCTGACCGACAGCCTGACCGCCAACGCCCCCAGCGCCATGGGCGAGGCCAAGCGGCTGGTCAATGACGTCGCCGGCCAGAAGATCGACCACGGCCTGATGGAGGACACCGCCCGCCGCATCGCCCGCGCCCGCGTCTCCGACGAAGGCCAGGAAGGCGTCCGCGCCTTCCTCGACAAGCGCAAGCCGAAATGGGCTGAGTAACCCTTCCCTTCTCCCCTTGCGGGAGAAGGTGGCGGCCGAAGGCCGACGAATGACGGGTCGCACCGCCCTGTCCGTCAGCCATCGGCGATGCGTCGTCCGCCCGCGCGACCCCTCATCCGACCTCGCTGCGCTCGGCCACCTTCTCCCGCAAGGGGAGAAGGGCTAGGAGGGAGCCATGTTCAAATCCGTCCTGGTCGCCAATCGCGGCGAGATCGCCTGCCGCGTGTTCCGCACCGCCCGCCGCATGGGCCTGCGCACCATCGCCGTCTACTCGGAAGCCGACGCCGACGCCCTGCACGTGCGCGAGGCGGACGAAGCCGTGCTGATCGGCCCCGCCCCGGCCCGCGAGTCCTACCTCGACGCCGCCAAGGTGCTGGCCGCCGCGAAAGCGACGGGCGCCGAGGCCATCCACCCCGGCTACGGCTTCCTCAGCGAGAACGCCGACTTCGCCGAGGCGGTGATGGCCGCCGGCCTGGTGTGGATCGGCCCGCCGCCCGCCGCCATCCGCGCCATGGGCCTGAAGGACGCCGCCAAGGCCCTGATGATCGAGGCCGGCGTGCCGGTCACCCCGGGCTATCTCGGCGACGACCAGTCGCCCGAGCGCCTGCGCAAGGAAGCGGACGCCATCGGCTATCCGGTGCTGATCAAGGCGGTCGCCGGCGGCGGCGGCAAGGGCATGAAGAAGGTCGACCGCGCCGAGGACTTCGCCGACGGCCTCGCCAGCGCGCAGCGCGAGGGCCAGTCCTCCTTCGGCGACCCCCGCGTCCTGATCGAGAAATACATCACCCGCCCGCGCCACATCGAGGTGCAGGTCTTCGGCGACCGCCACGGCAATGTCGTCCACCTGCACGAGCGCGACTGCTCCCTCCAGCGCCGCCACCAGAAGGTCATCGAGGAGGCCCCCGCCCCCGGCATGGACGCCGCCACCCGCCAGGCCGTCACCGACGCCGCCGTCCGCGCCGCCAGGGCCGTGAACTACGAGGGCGCCGGCACCATCGAATTCATCGCCGACGCCTCCGAAGGCCTGAAAGCCGACCGCATCTGGTTCATGGAGATGAACACCCGGCTGCAGGTCGAGCACCCGGTCACCGAGGCCATCACCGGCGTCGACCTGGTCGAATGGCAGCTCCGCGTCGCCGCCGGCGAGCCCATCCCGCTGAAGCAGGCCGACATCCCCCTCGACGGCTGGGCCATGGAGGCCCGCCTCTACGCCGAGGATCCGGCCAACGGTTTCCTGCCCTCCATCGGCACGCTGGAGCACATCCGCCTGCCCGAGGACATCCGCGTCGACACCGGGGTGACCTGGGACAGCGAGGTCAGCCAGTTCTACGATCCGATGATCGCCAAGCTCATCGTCCACGCCGACACGCGCGAGACCGCGGCGGCGGAGCTCGCCGAGGCCTGCGCCCAGGTCGAGGTCTGGCCGGTCAAGGCCAACGCCGCCTTCCTCAAGCGCTGCCTCGAACACCCGCGCTTCGTCGCCGGCGACGTCGACACTGGCTTCATCGCCGCCGAAGAAACGGCGCTGACCGCGATCGAGCCGCCGGCTGAAATCCGCGCCGCCGCCCTCGCCGTCCTCGCGTCCGAGGCCCACCACGACGAGGAGTGGGTCCGACCCTCCGACCGTCCGGGCCGCGGCGGCGAGCCCTGGGCCCCGACCGCGACGGGCCTCTACGGCTTCCGCATGAACGGCGGCGTGGCCGCGCCACAGCAGGCCCGGCTCAACGGCGCCCTGATCGAGGGTCGTCCTACGCCCGGCGTGCACGGCAGCACCTGGTGTGTGGACCTGGAGGACACGACCGTCGAGGCCTACGTCCTGACCGGCGGCGTCACCCTGATGCGCGACGGCAAGCCGGACCGGGAGCTCGGCCGCGTCGTTGACGAGCCCGTGCTGTTCCACGACGGCCAGGCCTGGACCTTCGAACCCGCGACCCACCAGGCCGAAGGCGGCGCCGGTCCCGCCTCCGACGGCGCCCTCCGCGCCCCCATGCCCGGCAAGATCGTCGCCGCCCCCGCCGCCGCCGGCGACACGGTCGCCAAAGGCGCGCCCGTCGTGGTGCTGGAAGCCATGAAGATGGAGCACGCCCTTGTCGCCCCCTTCGACGGCGTGGTGGAGAGCGTCTCCGCCGCCGTCGGCGATCAGGTCGGCGAGGGGACCGTGCTGGCGGTAGTGAAGCCGGCGGAGACCTAGGGCAGGCCAACCCCGCCCAGCGGCTCCGTCTCCACCTGGCTGTCGAACCCCCCGATCAGGGGCCGCCCCCTGGCGATCGCCGCCTGCACCGCCGGCAGCTGCAGCGAGGCGCGGTGGCTGTCGGCGCTGTCCCACACCTCGGTGATCCACAGCGCGTCCGCGTCCGCCGGGTCCCGCGCCACGATGTAGCTGAGACACCCCGGCATCTCCCCGGTCCCTTCCAGCAGGATGGCGGCCAGCGCGTCGCGCTCGCCCGGAACCGCCTTCATCCGGCCGATCAGTCCGTACATGGGCGTCTCTCCAAAGGCGGGCACAGCCACCGTCGCGACGGCCAGGCCGAGGCCGGCGGCGACGATCTGGCGGCGGTCGGGGTCCATCCCCCGATCCTGCCAGCGCCGGACGAAAATGTCGCCGTGACGCCGCCGGATTTCCGGTGTTAAGCCCCGTCCATGGCCCTGCACATGATCAAACTGTGCGTCGGCGTCCCGGACGTGGAGACGCTGGAGCGCAACGCCGCGCGCAGCGACTGGCGCATCGTGCACACCCGGATGACGCCCAAGCGGGCGGCCGAGATCGAGGACGGCGGCTCGCTGTACTGGGTGATCAAGGGTTCGGTCGCCTGCCGCCAGCCGATCCTCGACATCCGCACCGTCGGCGAGGGCAAGGCCAGCCGCTGCGAAATCAAGCTGGAATCCAGGGTCATCCGCACCGCCCCCCTCGCCCGCCGCCCCTTCCAGGGCTGGCGCTATTTCGACCACCGCGACTGCCCCCCCGACCTGACCTCCGTCGGGGCCACCGACCTGCCGGGCGACCTGGTGCGCGAGCTTCGGGAACTGGGCGCCTGGTGACGGTTCCGCTTGCCGGCCGAACTCCGCTATGGTGGCCGCCCCGAAGTCCTGGAGTCGCCGAATGACCGGCCTGATGCTCGCCGCCCTTCTCGCCCTCGCCCCGCAGGCCGGCCTTTCAGGCTCGTCCGACCCGCGGTCCGAAGCCGATTTCCAGTGCTACGGCGCCGCCCTCCTCATGGCCGGCTCGGCGGAGGCGTCGGATACCGAGCTGGTGAACGCCGCCAGCATGGTGGGCTTCTACTATCTCGGCCGTCTGGAAGGCCGCGAGCCGGGGGTCGACTGGCCCGGCCGGGGCGCCGCCATCCAGGACGACAAGTCCGACGCCTTCATGGCCCACCTCCAGCGTTGCGCGACCGAGTTCGAAGCCAAGGGCCAGGAGCTGATCGCGGCCGGTGACAAGGCCGCCGCGGCGTCCTGATCCGTCCATGCCGCCCGCCCGCTCCGACCGCCTCGAAGACGCCCTGCACCGCATCTTCGAGGGCGGCAAGAACACCCGCGCCAGCTGGTTCGCCCTGACCGGCGGCGAGACCCTGTTCGTCGAGGGCGACACGGCGGACACCCTCTATCTACTGCGTTCCGGCCGTCTGGGGGTGTTCCGGCGCGACCCTGACGAGGACCGCCCCTCCCAGTTCGTCGGCGTCATCCGCCCGGGCGAGCCGGTCGGCGAGATGGCCATGCTGGCGGGCACCACCCACACCGCCGACGTCGTCGCCCTGCGCGATTCCGAGGTGCTCGCCCTGCCCCGGGGGGCCTTCTTCGAGGCCGCCCGGACCGAACCCGACCTGATGGTCGAGCTGTCGCGCCTGATGATCCAGCGCGCCCGCGAACGTCAGTCCGGCGGCGGCGACCCCAGCGTGTTCGGCTTCATCTCGGCCCGGCCGCGTCCGATCCGCGCCTTCGTCGAGCGTATCGCCGCCGCCATCGAGGCCGACGGCTTCACCTGCCAGGTCATCGACCAGTCGGCCCTGTCCTCGGCCGCCGAATGGTTCAGCCGGGTCGAGGACGCCCACGATTACGTCCTCTACGTCGCCGAGATGGACGAGCCCGCCTGGGCCGCCCTGTGCGCGCGCCAGGTCGACCGCGTCTTCGTCGTCGGCGCCGGCCTGATGGCCCCGCCGAACCGGCCCCTGCCCCACGCCGGCGTGCTGGACGCCCAGCGCCGCACCGACCTGATCCTGCTGCGCGACCCGCGCATGGCCAGCCCCGCCAACACCGGAGTGTGGATTGACGCGGTCGCGCCGGGACGCTGGTTCCAGGCCGTCGAGGGCGACCAGGCCGAC
>JADGMZ010000115.1:0-4604 GCA_015234495.1 Brevundimonas sp.
ACCCGCGCCGGCCTGGCGCTGGAGGCGGCCCAGCGCGGGTGAAGCGGGCCGAGGAGTAGGTCATCGTGGGGTCGAGCCAGGCGCCGTAGAAGCCGTTGCCGAGGTCGTAGTGGGCGTGGATGTTCTTGCGCGAGCCGGTGCGGCTGTTGCGGTTCATCCGGTGGGTCAGCCAGTGCAGGCTCTTCATGACCGGATTGCCGACCACCAGGCGGCGGATGTGGTCGCCGTTGCGGGCCAGGGCCTCAAGCAGGGCGGCGAGGTGCGGGGTCTCCCACTCGCCGGCCATATAGCCCTCGGCGAAGCCGATGTCGCCGGAGGCCAGCACCCGGCCGGCGAAGCGGTAGTCGCGGATGTCGAGGGTGGCGGCGGGGCCCGGCTCACGGCCCTCCAGCAGATGGCTGACGCCGCCGGGCAGGCGCACGGTGAGCCGACCGAAGGTCCAGTTGGTGGCCAGCAAACGCAACAGCAGGCCGAACCCGCGCGGCGTGCGGGCGGCGGCCGGCTGGCGATCGGCGGTGACCGTCGTCATGGAGGCCAAGGTGGGGTCGGATGGGGCGCGCCGTCAATCCCCGCTCGCCCGACGCCGGAGCCGGTGGCGCTGCGAACGGCCGGGGTGTAGCTTGCCAAGCCGAAGGTTTGACGCCACCTGACGCCTGCGGGCGTCCCCGGTGGGCGTCCGCCAGACCGCCATTCCGGGAACAGTCATCGTGTCAAAGCCGAACGCCATCATCGACATCACGGACGGGCTGACGCGCCCGGTCAGCATCGGCGGCGGCCAGCGCATCGTGTTCATAGCCGGCCCCTGCCAGCTGGAGAGCCGCGAGCATGCGCTGGAGATGGCCCACGCCCTGAAGGAGATCGGCGAGCGGCTGAAGGTCGGCATCATCTACAAGACCAGTTTCGACAAGGCGAACCGGACCAGCGCGGGCGCGGCGCGCGGCCTGGGCCTGGCGGGCTCGCTGCCGATCTTCGCCGAGATCCGCGAGAGCGTCGGCCTGCCGGTGCTGACCGATGTCCACAACGAGGCCCAGTGCGCCGAGGCGGCACAGGCCGTGGACGTGCTGCAGATCCCGGCCTTCCTAAGCCGCCAGACCGACCTGCTGCTGGCCGCGGCGGCGACCGGCAAGGCGATCAACATCAAGAAGGGCCAGTTCCTCGCGCCCTGGGACATGAAGAACGTCATCGCCAAGGTGGTCGGCGCCGGCAATCCCAACGTCATGGCCTGCGAGCGCGGGGCCAGCTTCGGCTACAACACCCTGGTCAGCGACATGCGCGCCCTGCCGGTGCTGCGCGAGATCGGCTGCCCGGTGGTGTTCGACGCCACCCATTCGGTGCAGCAGCCGGGCGGGCAGGGGACGTCCTCGGGCGGCCAGCGCGAGTTCGTGCCGGTGTTGGCCCGGGCCGCCGTGGCGGTGGGCGTCGACGCGGTGTTCATGGAGACCCACCAGGACCCCGACAACGCGCCGTCCGACGGGCCCAACATGGTGCCGCTGAACGAGTTCGAGGCGCTGGCGGCCGACCTGATCGCCTATGACGACCTGACCAAGGCGCGGATGGCGAAAGCCGCCTGAATCCGATAGGCCAAGGGGATGGCTGAACGGACTCTCGATCTCGGCGGACTGCAATCGCTGCTGGAGCGCGTGCGCGGGCAGAAGGTCGCCTGCGTGGGCGACCTGATGCTGGACCGCTACGTCTACGGCGAGGTCAGCCGCATCTCGCCGGAGGCGCCGATTCCGGTGCTGCGCACGCGGCGGACCACGGCCATGCCTGGCGGGGTCGGCAATGTCGCCCGCAACGTCGCGGCCCTGGGCGGCGTGGCGCGGCTGGGCGCGGTGGCGGGCCGCGACGCCGCCGGCGACGAACTGGCCGCCCTGATCGCCGCCGAGCCGGGGGTCGAGGACGCGGTCGAGCGCCGCGACGGCGTGGCCACCATCGTCAAGACGCGCTTCGTCGCCGCCGGCCAGCAGCTGTTGCGGCTGGACGAGGAGTCCGCGTCGTTGATGGGTGAGGAAAGCACCGCGTTTACGGGCGCTTCCGTCATTCTGTTGTCGGATTACGCCAAGGGCGTGGTGAGCGACCTGCTGATCGGCGAGGCGCTGGCGGCGGCGGAATCGAGCGGCGCGCCCGTGGTCGTGGACCCCAAGGGGCGCGACTTCGCCCGCTATGGCGCGGTCGACCTGATCAAGCCCAACGCCAGCGAACTGGCGGCCGCGACCGGCCTGCCGGTTGAGACCGACGCCGAGGTCGAGACGGCGCTGAAGGCGCTGCTGGCGACGACGACGGCGAAGGCCATTGTGGTCACCCGCGCCGGCAAGGGCATGAGCCTGATGCGACGCGGCGGGGCGGTGAAGCATTTCCCGGGCCGGGCGCGCGAGGTGTTCGACGTCTCGGGCGCCGGCGACACCGGGCTGGCGGCTTTGGGGCTGGCGCTGGGGGCCGGCGCGTCGCTGGAGACGGCGGTGGAGTTCGCCATCCTCGCCTCGGGCGTGGTGGTCGGCAAGGCGGGCACGGCCGTGGTCACCCCGGCCGAGCTGATCGACGCCGAGATGAGCCAGCACGCCGCGGGCGCCCACGCCAAGGTCATGCCGCTGGAGGAACTGGCGCATGTGGTCGAGGGCTGGAAGCGGCAGGGGTTGAAGGTCGGCTTCACCAACGGCTGTTTCGACATCCTGCATCGCGGCCACGTGGCCTATCTGGCCCAGGCGCGATCGTGGTGCGACCGGCTGGTGGTGGCGCTGAACACGGATGCGTCGGTGCGGCGGCTGAAGGGCGAGGGACGGCCGATCAACGACCTCGACAGCCGGGCGGTGGTCATCGGGGGGCTGGCGAGCGTCGACCGGGTGACCAGTTTCGACGAGCCGACGCCGCTGGCCCTGATCGAGCGCCTGCGGCCGGACGTACTGATCAAGGGGGCGGACTACACCCGCGAGGGCGTGGTCGGCGGCGATCTGGTCGAGAGCTGGGGCGGCGAGGTCCGGCTGGCGACCTTCGAGGACGGCTATTCGACCACCCGCACGATCGAGAAGATGAAGGACCGCTGATGGCGCGCAGGATGATCGTGGTCACCGGAGGGGCCGGCTTCATCGGCTCGAACATCGTCGCGCGGCTGTGCGCCGAGGACCGCCGGGACGTGGTCGTCTGCGACCGGCTGGAGGACGCGGCGCTGGGCAAGTGGAAGAACCTCGCCAAACACCCGATCGCCGACTTCTGGCAGCCGGAGGAGTTGTTCGAACAGCTGGAGCGGCATGCCGGGCGGGTCGAGGCCGTGGTGCACATGGGGGCGATTTCGTCGACCACGGAGGCCGACGCCGACCTGATCCTGAGGACGAATTTCACCCTGTCGCGCGACATCTGGGACTGGTGCGCGTTGCGGGACGCGCGGATGATCTACGCCTCCTCGGCGGCGACCTACGGCGGCGGCGAACAGGGATTTGAGGACGACGATAGCCTTGAGGCGCTGGCTTCGCTGAGGCCGTTAAATGCCTATGGCTATTCGAAAATGCTGTTCGACCAGTATGCGGCGCGGCAGTCGGACCGCGGGCAGTCGCCGAGCCAGTGGGCGGGGCTGAAATTCTTCAACGTCTACGGGCCGAACGAGTCCCACAAGGGCGGCATGAAGTCGGTCGTGGCGCAGATCTGGCCGAAGGTGGCGGCCGGCGAGCCGGTGACCCTGTTCCGATCGCACAATCCGGACTACCCCGACGGCGGCCAGCTGCGCGATTTCGTGTTCGTGGATGACGTGGTCGACATCGTCGACTGGCTGCTGGAGACGCCCGCGGTGTCGGGGGTGTTCAACGCCGGGTCGGGGCAGGCCCGGTCGTTCCTCGACCTGGCGAACGCCACCTTCGCGGCGGCGGGCAAGGAAGCGCAGGTCGACTACGTCGATACGCCCGAGAGCATCCGCGACAAGTATCAGTATTTCACCGAGGCCCGCATGGAGCGGGTGCGGGCGGCGGGCTTCGGCGGGCAGTCGACGCCGCTGGAGGAGGGCGTGCGCCGCTATGTGCAGGACTTCCTCGCCACGGCAGACCCGTATCGATGACGCGACGGAGGCTGACCGCCCGGCAATGGTTTGGCTGGACAGGCTTCGCGCTGGTCTTCCTGTTGACCGCGGCGGTGGCGGTGTGGCGCGGCGACATCCTGAGGGCCGGGCTGGATCCGCAGGTGCCGTTCCAGACCTATCAGCCTCCGCGGGCCCCGGACTATGCCCGGCCCGGAGCCTGGGCGATGAGCGAGGCGCGGGCGCCGGACGCCGGCCCGGCGGCGGTCTTCTTCGTCCATTCGACCACCTATGACGGCGGCGCCCACTGGAACGGGCCGATCGGCGACGCCAAGTCGGACGCCTATCTGGGGCGGGTCGTGCTGCCCAACTACGCCGGGCCGTTCGCGCGGCTGGGCGCGGTCAGCGCGCCGCGCTACCGGCAGGGCAGCCTCTACACCCGACTGACGCTGAGGGACGACGCCCGCGAGGCGCGGGCCTTCGCCTACCGGGACGTCGAGGCCGCCTTCGAGGCCTGGATCGCGCGCCATCCGCAGGGTCCGGTCGTTCTGGCCGGGGTGGAGCAGGGCGGGGAACTGGTCGAGCGCCTGCTGCGTGAGCGCGT
>JADGMZ010000115.1:4614-5112 GCA_015234495.1 Brevundimonas sp.
GTGGCGCCCGATCCCGAACTGCGCCGCCGCCTGGTCGCCGCCTATCTGATGGATGTGGTGGCCGCCGCCGACACCCTGGCCCCCCGGATTCCGGCCTGCACGACGCGCCAACAGGCCGGTTGCGTGGTCGGCTTCTCGCCCGTCGGCGAGGGCAATGACGGGGCGGCGCGGCGGCGGCTGAGGCGGGCGCTGGTGTGGGATGACCGGGGGCGGCTGGTCGAGCTGGGGCGCCGTGACGCCCTGTGCGTCAACCCGCTGACCGGCTCGCCCGTGCTGTCCGAACCCCTGGCCCGGCGCGTCAACGCTCTGATGCTGACCTGCGGTACCTACGACGCCGCCGGGCAGTTCGCCTACGACCTCGGGTTCCCCAGCAAGAGCGGCGTGGCCGGCGCGGTGATGGGCGACGTCCCGGGACGGTTCGGCATCTGCGCCTGGTCTCCTCCTCTGGACGAGAAGGGCAACTCGGCGCTGGGCAAGTACGCCTTGCACCGCTTCACC